>JAYWHB010000217.1:0-4374 GCA_043777915.1 Deinococcales bacterium | reverse complement strand
ACCCCTGCCTCGAGGTTGGCTGGCAAAATTTCTGCTCCAGCAAAGTCAAGGCTGCCAAAATCCATATTAACTGTACCTTTGGTGATGGCGGTCTCGAGGCTTGAGGGCGTGGTTTCAATGTAGACCTTGGTAATGTCTTGGGGGCGTGCGCCAACTGCCCCCAGCGTGGTGATTTTACTGATTTTTCGGATGATGCCATCGTTGCAATTGCTGGCAACCGTGTCGCCGACATTTAAGCCAATAGGGTCGGTCAGTAAACGGTTTGCTTCAATCGCCCCTATGCTGGTAGGGTCTACTGCCTTAAACGCAGGTGCAACAGTAATTAAGTCGGCTGGGTCTTGAACCACACTTGAGGCTGGACGAATTGGTGCAGCCGTACAAGCATCTGGGGCTGGTGGCGTGGGCAAGTTGCAAGCTAAAACGCCAACCATTAAAAAAGCACTCAGTGCCGCGTAGCGTTTCATGGTGTGACCTCAATGGCAGTTTCGGCAAGGTCAATCGCGGTGGCGTTGCTGCTTTGCAAAGCAGTTTTGACGGCTGCCTCGAGTTGGGCGGGGTCTAAGCGACCGCGTGGAATTGTTTTTAATTCAGCATTACTGTAAATCAGAATCACGCGGTTATTGCCTGTTGGCGCTCCAACCACATACGCGGCTTGAGCGTTGCCTTGGCGGTCTTCGGCTCGAGGGAAAATGTGTTGACCACTTTTTAATTGGAGGTTGCTCTCGAGTGGTTCGGTATTGCCAGTCGGTCCGTAAGACAGCAATGTTACAAAACCAGTTTGGGTTGTCTGAAAGGTAAACCGAACCTGTTCACCAATTTTATAGGCTTTTCCTTCACCTTTATCTGGCTTAAATTGGATAATGACATCGGTTTTAATTAAATCTGTCCGATTTAAGCGGGCTGGAGCGCAAGCGGCAAGTACAATCAATCCAAGTAAGAAAAAATTACGCATCTCAAAAGTCTACTGCGCTTTTACTTATTTACCGTGAGGAATTCTATATTTACCGTTTAGGACTTACTTATTTACTCATCTTTATCACGTAAGCCAAAAATAATCGCTTCTAGTGCTTCTGGTTTTAGAAGCGCAATTAAGCCCGGACGAGTTTTAATGATGCTTTCTTTCTCGAGGTCACGCAACACTCTGGTAATCGTTTCACGGCTGTTGCCTGTGCGGTTGGCAAGGTCTTGGTGGGTAAATTCTAAAGTCGGCAGTCCATCTTTGCCACTCTTAAATCCGCCGCGTAAGTACAGCCCTTGTAGTGCATATGCAACGCAGGCTTGGGTGCTGGCAAAAGAAAGCATTTCAACTTCGCGGTTCATGTCACCTAAGCGCTTGGCGAGAATTCGGGTTAAATTCCATAGCACATGCGGGTGTCTATCGAGAATGGCTTTCAGGTCTTCGCGGTAAATCACAAGAGTGGTCACTTGGTCTATACAGTAGGCGGTGGCACTGCGTAAGGTACTCGAGATGACCGCCATTTCGCCAAGTACCTCTGGGCTGCTGAGAATCGTAAAGATTCGCTCACGCCCTTCTAAATTCGCCCTCGAGACTTTGACCCGTCCTTCAACAATCATATAGACCGCTTCGCCGGGGTCATCTTCTCTAAAAATCTCGGAGTCTGGGGCAAAGTTTCGTATGGTGGTGGCTTCGAGTGCCATTTTAATCGCTGCTTCTGGCGCTCCACTAAACAGTGAAGAACGCTCTAACCCCGAACGGATGGTGTCCACAAGAGGATTTTAGCATGTGTGGTATGTTTTTTATCGTTATGGTGTTTTCACTCGAGGTCAGAGCCATTTTTCATCGTTTTCCAAGTACAGGCGATGTCCTACAAGGCGTTAGTTTTGCCCTAGAAGCTGGTTGTGTTCTGGCGGTTTTAGGTCCTTCGGGCAGTGGTAAAAGCACCTTGCTGCATTTACTGGGGGGTTTAGAAGCCCCGACCTCTGGCGAAGTGATTTGGGCTGGAACTAGCCTTATTGGTGAATCTCAAGAAAAACTAGCCAAGCGCCGTGCCAAAGAAGTCGGCTTTGTTTTTCAACATCATTATCTGCTCGAGGATTTAAGCACCCTAGAAAACGTGATGTTGCCAAGCCTAATTGCAGGTGCGCCCAATCAGGCTCGAGCCAAAATGCTACTCGAGCGCGTAGGGTTACAAAACCGTGCCAATGCCTATCCGCGCACCCTGTCCGGTGGCGAGCGCCAACGTTGTGCTTTGGCAAGGGCGCTGGTCACAAAACCCAATTTTGTTTTGGCAGATGAACCGACGGGCAGTTTAGACCGTGCCAATGCCGAACGGGTTTTTGCACTACTGGTGGATTTAGCTCATCTCGAGCAAGCAGCAGTGGTGATTGTCACCCATGACGAAGCCCTCGCTGAGAAAGCAGATAGAATTATTCGGCTCGAGGATGGACAGATTAAAAGCTAGGGAGAAAAGAAAAAAGAGGAAAAGACCTTTGTCTTTCCTCCTTATTTCCTTCTTCTGGGTTTATTTGCACTTTAAGGCAGTGGATGCTTTTTCAGCCTCTTTGTATTGCCCTGCGCCGCCAGCAAATTGAATGGCTTTAGCATAGTTTTTACAAGCGTCTTCTTTCTCGCCTAGGGCTTCGTTGGATTGTCCTAACCAATACCAATACAGTTCGTTGTCTACATTCAAGAAGACCGAACGGCTAAATTGGGCTTTGGCATCTTTGGCTCTGCCGAGTTGCAAGTATACCCTGCCTAAGAAATACGAGTTTTCATGGTAAATCGCACCTGTGTCGGCTTTTATGGACTGCTCGAGGGTCGGACGTGCCAAATTGAGATTGGTTTGTAAAAACAAGACAATGCCGTATTGCCCAATCACAAAGGCGTTTTTGCAACGGGTCGCACCACACAGATTATAGGCTTGGGTGGCTTGGTCAGCTGCTAAATCGAGGTCGCCCTTCTCGTTACGGGCGCGGTAAGCTCTGGCTAAATAGGCTCGGAATTCGGCATCTCTTGGCATGATATTGACGGCGCGTTTTAGCACTTCGATGGCTTTGTCGAGTTTATTGGTCGAAACGTACAAAGCCCCTAAGTTAAAAAGAATCACGGCTGAATTTGGTGATAATGCTACGGCGCGTTCAAAACTTTCTATTGCTTTGGTGGCATCGCCTCGGTCTTTGAAAATTGTGCCTCGCATGTTGTAAACGGCAGCTTTGCTGTCGTTGGTAGTGGCGACCCGTTCAGCATCATCAAGCACTTTTAAGGCTTCGTCAAGCAGAGAAGTTAAACGACCACGATCACTCGAGGAACGCCACTGAAAACGGTAGGCATCGGCTAAGGAAACATAACAGCGCCAGTATTTGCCATCCACCGAAATACATTTTTTAAGATGTTCAACCGCCGGAGAAAAGAGTTTTAGCTTGGTTTCAGTGCTGCCAAGCCAATGCAAGGCTTCGGTATTATTGGGTTCTAAGGTGACACAACTGCTAAAAGCAAGATAGGCTTGGTCTATTAAGCCTTGTCCAAGGTATAATTTACCCAAAGGCATGTATTGTTCACAGGTGTTTTGGCGAGCAGGTGTGGTCGGTTGTTGGGTTTGTGCCAAGGCTGGCAGCAAAGCAGTGCCTAAGAGGGCGAAAAGCATAATTTGGAAACGTCGAAGCACAAGTTCTCCTTGGTTTGAATACGTTGAGCATTTGCTTAAGGTATTCGTGGTGTTTTCTGCCCGTAGGCTTGGTATCGGGCAGAAGTTTACGAAGCCGACCTTGGCATCGGGTGAAGTGTGCGTGAGAAGCGTGGGTTATTAAGGACAGAAGAAGGATAAAAGAGAAAAACTAGCGCTTTGGAGTCCATACTTTGGCGGCTTGATTGCGCTCAAAGTGGTAAAACTGGTTGCTCGAGACAGACTGCCAATCGCTCCAGATACCGTCGGGATATTGGATTCGCACTTGGGCGGTTTTGTTTGTGCCTAAGCCAAAATGTGTCCAGCCAAGTTGTCCACTGGCATGACCGCCACCAATCGTGATTTCTCGGCGCAAGGTTGTGCCATTCTCGAGTTTGAGTTCGACCCAACTGCCAATCGCGTCGCGGTTGCCTCCGGGTTGTAAAATTTTTAGTTGTAGCCAATTATTTTTAATCGTGTTACGCCAAATTTCTGCCAAGTCCCAACGGTTGACCACCACCAAATCCAGAGCGCCATCTAAGTTAAAATCACTCAGCATTGCGCCGCGTCCGCGTTTACCACTGGCAACACCAGCTTGGTCGCCAACTTCAAAAAATGTGCCATTTGGTTGTTGTAACAACAAATTATTGGGGTCTGACATCGCAAAGTCTGGCATTGAAGCGACGTTACCTTTAGCCACAAACAAATCGGCTCGAGTATCGTTATTGACATCTTCAAATTGGGCGTGCCA
>JAYWHB010000216.1:0-1530 GCA_043777915.1 Deinococcales bacterium | reverse complement strand
CAGCTTTGACGGTCTATGACATGCTCAAAGCTGCTACCAAAGGCATTGAAATCAGGCAGATTAGGCTGCTCGAGAAAACTGGCGGCAAAAGTGGTGATTGGAAAGCCACTTAAAGCGGTTTGCCACTTGGGTCATACGAACGTGTGGCTTTAATACGGTCATTGCGACTGTAAAATTCGATGGTCACTTTTTTTGGTTTGTACGCCTCGAGTTCTTTGATTTTCCAGTTCTTAGAAAGTAATGCCGCGTATTTATCGGTACTAGCCGTGTTTTGCTTTGGATTAAAATTAACGGTGTAAGACAGGATCAGTTCCGAACTATTCGTCAAAAAACTGTAACCTTCTAAAGCTGGTTTGACCTCGGCAGCAACTTTTATGGCACTGGCTTGTACGGCATTGGCTTGCTTGGTACTGACTGCTGAGGCGACCTGCATGGCTTTTTTGGTGGCTTCATCCATGACCAATTCTGGTGGTTTATTAACGATTGGGTCTACGGCAACAGGCGCATTAGGACGCAAAACCAACGCCACAGCAATTACCAAAACAACAATTAAAACCGCTATCCCAACTCGAGCATTCATACAGACAGTCTACCCTTAGCCGTCTAAGCTCGCCAAGCCCTCGCGGATGGCATACAGGGCAGCTTGGGTACGGTTATTCAGTTGGAGCTTAGCAAAAATCTCAGATAAGCGGTTTCGCACCGTTTTTTCGGAGATATTAAGTTTAAGTGCAATCTCTTGGTTGCTCGAGCCTTGGGCTAGTAAACGCAAAATAGCGGCTTCGCGTTCGGTCAGGTCTCCCCTGTTCTCGTCGGGCAGCGATTCTTTTTTAACCCTGAAATCCTCGAGAACATTTTTTGCCATTTCTGGGTCTAACAATGTGCCACCTTCATAAATCTGGTGAATCGCGGCAATCAAGGCAGTCGAATCCACATCTTTAAGTAAGTAGCCTCTTGCACCGGCTTTGACGGCTTCAAAGACATAGCTGTCTTGGCGGTACATCGTCAGGATAATCACATTGGCATTTGGGTTAATCTCGAGAATGCTCTGGGTGGCTTTTACACCGTCCAACTCGGGCATTTGAATGTCCATCAGAATCACGTCTGGCTTGGTGTCGGCAGCATAACGCACGGCTTCGCGTCCAGTTTGGGCTTCGCCAATCACGCGCAGGTCGTCTTCAGTCTCGAGCAGACTCTTTAAGCCTTGGCGAAAAAGGGCATGGTCATCGGCTAGTAGAATTCGTATCATCTGGACTATTGTACATGCTTTTTGGCTCGGGAATTGTTTCACGTATTACAACTCGAGTTCTGCTAAAATCGTTATTCGAGGAAGAAATTATGGCAGAACTGAAAACTAAAATGACCAATGCTTCGGTTCAGGATTTCCTTGATGCCATTCCCAACCCGAAGATACGCCAAGACTGTCTGTACCTTGGTGCTTTGATGCAGGAAGCCACCAACGCCGAGGGCAAAATCTGGGGGAAAAGCATTGTTGGTTACGGCTCACGCTTGTATACCTACCCAAATGGAAAA
>JAYWHB010000215.1:0-1536 GCA_043777915.1 Deinococcales bacterium | reverse complement strand
AATTTACCAAATGTGTTTTGGCTAAGTCCAAATTACCTTGTTCGTGGGCAATAAATCCAACTAATTTTTCGTAATTGGCTATCAGGTGTCTGTCACCCAAAGCTACTGCGAGTTCACGGTATGTTTCTAAGGTAGCCTTTGATAAATCGTATTCGCCGAGTTCTTTGGATAAGCTGATGATTGTCCATAGTAAACGCACTCGGTTTTGGTCTGGATGCGGGTATTGTTGTATAAAGGCTTGCGCCCAGTTTAAGCCTTCGCGGTGATGCCCTCTGATGTACCAAAAATGTTCTAAGTAACCACAGATTAATGTGCCGTTTAGAACATCGTGCTGCACTGCCCAAGTCAAGCTGGTGCGGATGTTGTCATGGTCTTGCTCGAGACGTTTGCTCCATTCACCAATCAGTTCACCATTGCGGTGTTCGTACCATTTTTGGCTCAGTTTTAGGGCAACTTGGCTTAAGGCTTGAAGGGTTTGCAGTTGACCCTCGAGCGAGCTTTTTTGCTGGCTGTATTGACGAATCATTTCGTGCATTACAAAGCGTTGCTCACGTCTCGAGATTAAGGATTTATTGACCAAACGCAAAAGTAGGGTCAGGTTTGTGCCAGAAACTTGAATTGCCATGTCTTTGTCGAATCCGCCGCGAAAAATTGAAAGTTTGGCTAAAATTCCTTGCTCGGCTTTATTGAGTAGTGTCCAACTTGAAGTAAAGACGGCGGCAAAACTGCGGTGACGGTTTGGCAAGTCCGGAGCGTCTAAGGTCAGCATGTCAAGACTGTGTTCAAGTTCTGTGGCAATCTCGTCTAGGCTTAAGGTTCTGACCCAACTGGCTGCCAATTCTAAGCCAAGTGGTGTACCTTCTACTGCCTTGTAAATGCGGTCAAAAGCCGCAAAGTCATCATCAAAGGTAAAATCAAGTTGACTGCGTTGTGCCGCCCGTAAGAACAAACGTGCCGCATCTTGCGTCTCGAGCGGAAAAACAGTGTCTGGGGCGGGTAAGCCTTTAAGTTCAAAGACTTGTTCGCGCAAAAGCCCAAGACTTTCTCGTGAAGTCACCACAAATCTGGTCATGGTGTGTTCGAGTAAAGTGGCAATGACCTCGCGGGCATTGATTACATGTTCAAAATTATCTAAAATTAAAAGAAATTTTTTGTTGACCAGAACTTGTTTAAGGTGTTCCAGCGAGTTTTCGGTAGGGCGTTCACCAAGGGCTTCAAGGATGGCATTGGGAACAAGTAGATAATCATTTAACCGAGCGAGGTCAACAAAGACAGCCTCTTCAGCCAAGCGCATGGCTATCTCGAGTGAAAGCCGAGTCTTACCAATTCCGCCAAGCCCGACCAAGCTGAGTAAACGACAATGTGGGTCGTCCAAGTGTTGTTTTATTTGGTCAAGTTCGGCTTGGCGACCCACAAAAGCAGTCATTGGGGTTGGCAGTTTTGTATGGGTTGGGCTTAGGGTCAACATTTTGTTTTCAAGAGGCAAAGTTTTAACCAAGGCTTGTATTTCTTTGGATGGCTCGAGTTGTAAAGCGT
>JAYWHB010000214.1:0-4396 GCA_043777915.1 Deinococcales bacterium | reverse complement strand
ATTTAATTCACGATTACTACTTATTTGTGAATTTATTATTGCAATAATTTATTGTCAAAACAATATCCGACTCCTTAGAATCTGATATTCAAAGGGCTTGCAATTTTGGTACACCAAACGGTATAACTTGGCTCATGCGTTCACGTTCGCCGTTTTATGCTTATTTTTTTACCCCAGACACGGCGGCTGAGGGGACGTAAATTTGTTTACCAACCTAGAAAACCGCCGAGGCTCTCGGCGGTTTTTTTTGGTTTTAAGGAGTCTATGCCACACAATACCGATGATGTCCGAATAAAAGCCATTCACGAAGTTTCTCCGCCAATGCACATCATGCGAGAATTTCCAATCTCAGAAAGCGCGGCTGCCACTGTTTTTGATTCGCGCCAAGCCTCACACCGAATACTGCATGGTATGGATGACCGCCTTCTGGTGGTGGTTGGACCGTGTTCGATTCACGACACCAAAGCCGCTCTCGAGTACGCAGGTAAATTGCTCGAGCTAAAAAAGAAGCTACAAGCCGACCTTGAAATCGTGATGCGGGTTTATTTTGAAAAACCCCGTACCACAGTTGGTTGGAAAGGCTTAATCAATGACCCAAAACTCGATGGAAGTTTTGAAATTAACCAAGGTTTGCGTGTGGCTCGAGAACTCCTGCTCGAGATAAACGAAATCGGAATACCAGCCGCAACCGAGTATTTGGATACCATCTCGCCGCAATATATAGCGGATTTAATCGCTTGGGGAGCAATCGGAGCGCGTACCACCGAAAGCCAAATTCACCGTGAGCTTGCCAGTGGCTTAAGTTGCCCAGTTGGATTTAAGAACGGCACGGATGGCAACATTAAAATTGCGATAGATGCGATTAAATCTTCTTCCCAGCCACATAACTTCTTGTCTGTGACCAAAGCTGGACACAGCGCCATTGTTTCTACCGGTGGAAACGAGGATTGTCATGTGATTTTGCGCGGCGGCAAAACCCCAAATTATGACAGCGAAAACGTCCAAGCCGCCAGTACAGAAATCAGCAAAGGTGGACTAGCCCCACGTTTAATGATTGATTGCTCACACGGCAACTCGAGTAAAAAACACGAGAATCAAATTCCAGTGGCTGCCGATGTTGGTGTACAAATTGCTGGCGGGGACACCAGAATTGTCGGCGTGATGCTCGAGAGCCACTTAAAAGCTGGTCGGCAAGATTTAATCCCCGGTACGCCTCTCGAGTACGGTGTTTCGATTACCGATGCCTGTATTGGATGGGAAGAAACGGTTTTGGTTCTCGAGAATTTAGCTTCGGCGGTGCGAACACGGCGGGTGCAGCAAGTTGGTGCTAAGTAAAAACAACGACCAAGGGCAATAACCCTTGGTCACTGCCTCATTTTTATTTCTTTTTGACGACTTTTTTCTTGGGTTTATCAAAGGAAACTGCCCATTCGCCCACACTGTCTAGTAAAGGCTTTAAGGCTTCACCTTTTTCGGTCAGGCTGTATTCTACCCTTGGTGGCACTTCTGGGAAGGCTTGCCGATTGACCACACCTTGTTCCTCGAGTTCTTTTAGTCGTTCGGAAAGGGTACGCGGACTTACCTTTAAGACTTTTTCCAGCGTCGTAAAACGGGCTGGTCCTTTTTGCAAGGTCTCAAGGATAATAAACGTTCCTTTGCGTCCAATGACGCGCAGTGCCATTTCGGTGGCTGACATAATTTTTTTCATCTCTTATACTTTAAGTTTTAATTCTGACAAAATCCTTAATACTTTTATTTTATACTGTAATCTACCAAAGCCATACTTTGCGTCAGGGTTTTTGCTTACTGATTAAAAATCACGTTATGCTCTTAAAATATGCGAATCGCTTGGTTGATGTTAGATGGGGTTGGCTTACGAACAGCCGAAGATTTTCTTGGTAATCCTTTTTATCAACTCGAGTTACCGACCCTCAAAAAGCTAGGGATTACCACACCTACAGTCACAATTCAACCAGATTTGACCACCAAACCGATAGATGCCAATTTAGATGTCCAAGGCTTACCGCAAAGTGGCACAGGACAAACCACAATACTGACGGGAATAAACGCAAGTAAGGCACTGGGTTTTCATCACGGACCTTGGGTTAGTCCAAGTTTAGTTCCGATTCTCGAGCAGAATATCCTGAAACAAATCGGCGATGTCCGTTTAGCTAATTTTTATCCTGCACGCTACTTAGAATCGCTGGCTTCTGGGAAAACAAAGTTAAATGCGATTGCCACAAGCGCTTTAAGTGCTGGGGCGAGGCTCGAGAATGAATCTGGACTGGGAATTAGTCCATTGCTGCGCCCACTTGAAGAAAACAGCAGTTTAGCGCAAATCAAAAATTGGGCAAAGGAATTTATGAATTCCCAAGCCAAAATCACGATTTTTGACTTGTGGTGGACAGATAGCGTTGGGCATGAAATGAACTTGGCAGAAGCCCAAGCCTTGGCGTTTCGTCTCGAGCAGTTTTGCAAGTATTGTCTTACCTATCAAGACCAAAACACGCTTTTTTTAATCACCAGTGACCACGGCAATTTCGAGGATTTACGGGTCAAGACCCACACCAGAAATCCTGTGCCACTTGTGGCTGTCGGACAAGGCGCAAACCACTTTGCCCAAGTTTTGAGCTTGGTGGACATCGCCAAGGCAGTTTTAACGGTCATGAAGGTTTAAGTATTTGTATGGCGATAAACTTTGTACAACCTAGACTCGAACCCAACGAGAGGGTGCATAATAAAAATAGTTCGGCGGTTAGAAAACCCGCCGAAGCTAATGGAAACGACCACCGAAGGTCAAAGAATTGTTGTACTATTGGTTTAGCAACGGGTGCAAACTGTTGGCGGGAAAATTGCTCCACCATCTTCAGCAACCGCAAAACCACCGAGAGCGAAACCCAAGACCATAACCACCAACACACGAATCATCTTTTTCATATTTGTTCCTCCACTTGGTAAAGTAAGAGCAGTTTAAGGAAACCAATAATATGAACCATGTAGTCGCCTATAATCAAAATCCACAGGTCATGCAGTCAGAACCAACTGCACGACCTGAGTTGGAGCTTCGTTCTCTTATCCAAGCAGGAAAATACCGTGACGCACTGGATTTTTATAAAAATTTAGTTGTACCCACTTCAGAAGCAACTCGTTTGGCTGGACACGCAGAATGGGGGCAAGGTAATTTTATTCAGGCTGCGATTTTCTTAAATCGTGCATTCCACCAAGGCGAAGTTGGCGCATCTGTGGATTTGTTGCGAATCCAAGTGCTGCAAAATCAGTTTGATAATCTTGAAACTAAAATTTCCGCAATTGACCATAATGCCTTAAGAGATTTGGACAAAATTCAATTGCAAGTATTAAAAGGTGAAATTGCAGTCAAAAATAATAAGTTGGGTGTCGCAAAACTTCACTACGTCAACGCTTGGATAGCTGCAAATACCTGCCAAGACTGTGGTTCTTTGATACAATCCATAGCAAGAAATCTTTTTGTGGTCTGTAATATCACTGCATGTGACCGTGAGTCAATCGGTTATCTCAATCAAGCTCTTGTGGGCGCAAAAGGCATTTGGATTCCATATTTGCGACTTTCAAAAGCACAAGCCCATCTAATGCTGGGGGATTTTGTTAATTCTCAGCAAGACCTCAACGAGATTGCGAACGAAGCTATAAGCAATGTGCAGTTTTCTACAAATTTTGCCACCGTTCAAGGTCTATTTGCGTTTCTAAGAAACGAATCTCAACCTGCCATAGAAAAGTTAGGGCTTGCGATTCAAGAACTAAAAGCTGCAAACTCAAATACCTCATCAATTACTCGAGTCCAGTATTACCTGGTTGGAATGCTGATCCAACAAAAATACTTTGACCACGCTCGTGGACAATTGTGTCAGCTTGAAGTCCATGCTCAAACCCATGGCGAAAGAGCCCTGTTTGATCAACGTAAAGGTCAGTATTTAGCGGCTCAAGGTTTATTTGCCGATGCCGTCGAGCATTTAGAAATGGCTCGAGCAACTTTTTTTGATCTCGAGTGGCGTAGAGAACTTGGTTGGACGTTGTTGCAACTGGCACATGTTTATTTGAATCTGGGCAATCCACAAAAAGCTGGTTTTTTGCTCGAGTCGGTCACTGACATCATCAATATCGTCGAAAATGCGGCATTTCTTGAACTCGAGCGGCGCTTCATTGGCGACCTTAAACCACTGACCAAAATTGCCTCTAGTTATGGTTTACATGCCCTCACCCATAATCAACCACTTGCCCAGCCGATTATGTCGCGTCCTGTTCAGACTTCGATTTCTTTTCATAGTTTTGGAGTCACAACCTTGTCGTTAAATGGTCAACCAGTCAGTTGCAAGTTAAGTCGGGCTTTTGCAGTCATGGCATATTTGCTGATGTACCC
>JAYWHB010000213.1:0-1538 GCA_043777915.1 Deinococcales bacterium | reverse complement strand
TAGCACGGCGCTTGGGCTTTCCCAACAGCGTGGTCTCGAGGGGCGAAACGATTTTAGGACCTGAAGGGCTACAAGTCGAAAAACTGCTCGAAGCGCTTGAAGTCGAGCGCAAAAACCTCGAGACCGACGCTGCCGCCGCCAGAAAAGCCAAAGAACACAGCGAACGCCAAGAAAAAGAACTGAAGGCAAAACTCGAGCAGTTAGAACAACAAAAAAATCAGTTCTTACTCGAAGCCCAAGTCAAAGCCGATAGTGTTTACCGCAACGCCATCGAACAAGTACGGCAACTCAAAACCCGCACCCAAACCGACCTACAAAGCGAACGCCCCAAAGTCATGCAGGAACTACGCGACTTACGCGCTGCCGCCCAAGCCGAACGCCCACAAATGAGTGCCGTGCAACGCGAACCAGAAGCGCTTAAAGCTGGTGCGAGTGTTGAAGTGCCAAGTTACGGCACGAATGGCAAAATCCTCGAGTTACGCGGCGAAGATGTGCTGGTGCAAATGGGGCTGCTGAAAGTGACCTTAAAGCGCCGTGATGTGCGCCTAAAGCCAAATGGGATAAGTGTCAAAGCCGCCAGTGGCGGGGTCTATATTTCTCCCTCGAGTTTCACCAAAGAACTGAACTTGCGCGGCGCTCATGTTGAAGAAGCGATTGAAGAAGTCCGCAATTTTATCACCGAAGCCCAAGCCTTGCGCGAAGGGCAAATCCGCATCCTGCACGGCAAGGGCGAAGGGATTTTACGGCGGGTGGTGCGCGATTACTTAAAGACCGATAAGCGTATCTCGAGTTACAGCGATGCCAACCCCAATGAAGGCGGGCATGGTGTGACTGTGGCGAATATACGGGTCTGATGCTAGACTGTAACGATGTCGTATGCCACTCCTCGAGAAGCTGCAATAGAAGCACTAAAAATCCTACCCAATGACTCGAGCTTAGAAGAAATCATCGAGCAACTAAGTAAGCTCGAGCAGCAAAAAGTGATTCCATACCCAGCGCACACAAAACTCGAGCCGCGCCTATCAACAATTAAACCACGCAATGGAAAACTGGTGAGTACGGGTATCCGAGAATTACGCGACGAGCGCGAGAATAGTTTGTGAATCTATTCCTTGACTCGAGCGCCTTAGTTGAGCGAGTACAAATAAATCCCAAATGTACAATAAATTCCGCAAACGCTTTGATTCAAACATGGCGTGGACTTGTGTTGCCTGAAGATATGCAAATTTTTTACTCGAGAATCAATGGTTTTGTGTTTGATAAAAACGAATACTGGTTTAAGTTTTTTCCACTTGAAGACTGCGGTTCTGTAAATAACCGAGGTTTATTTGACGAAGAGTGTGCTGGGGAAATCATTTCAAACTCATGGTGTATTTTTGCTTCACAACAAGGCGCATTTATTGCCATAGATTTAGACAAAAAGCGCTTTGGACGCTGTTACTAAGTATCTCCCTAAAATGTTCTATGATACATGAATGCCAAAACAACCAACAATTTTTATCAATTTAACACCAGAAGAAGACAAGCAACTTCAAACC
>JAYWHB010000212.1:0-1542 GCA_043777915.1 Deinococcales bacterium | reverse complement strand
TCACGGGCATTGTTAGGTTGTAAGAATCGTTTGGCTCGAGCCAAATGCAGTTGGGCAATATGAGGTTGATTATTTGCTGTAAAAGTAGCCACCAAACCAAGTTCGGCATAATAAGTGGTGTTAAAATCCAAGGCTTGGCTGGACAGTTCAGCCGAACTTAAAAAAGCAGTTTTAGCCGTTTCCCAGTCCCCTTTGGCTCGAGCCAGCATCCCTAGCGCGTACTCGAGGGTCGCCGCCAGTGCTGGGCTTGCCGAGAGTCCAATTTTTGCTTGGTCAAAGTCCTGAGCCGCCGCTTCTAAATGCCCAAGGTTAATTCTGCATAACCCACGGTAGGTCAGCAGTCGTGAACGACGACCAAGCGGCATTGTTTCTAAACCGCGTGAAAAATAATAAAGGGCTTTTTGGTATTCCTCTACACTGTTGTAAATCATGCCCAGTACATGGGCAACCCCACCTTGTAGGGGTTTAAGCTGATTGTCTGCAAGGCACAGCGACCATGCTTGCTCGAGGTATCCAAGAGCCTCCTGCTGCTTTCCTTGACGGTGGGCTTGTAAGCCACACTCGCGCCAATACAAAACCTGATCAAATGGGTTAAAGGAATAATTGCATAGGCTTGCAAGCAACCTCTTGGCTTCTTCAATATTGTTCAGTAACCAATAGCCAATCGCCAGTTCAATGGTTGCTTCGCGGCAACCTCGAGCGATGGCTTGCTTAAATAAATCCTGTGCCTCAAGTAAATCTTGACGATGAAGCAAGCATAATCCCGCCCAGCGATCATCTTCTGCGGTTGGATTTGGCAGTGCCTGATAGAAGCCCAAACCGTCTTGTTCCAAACCTGCAAGCAGTGACTCGAGGATGGGGTTCATAAAAACCTCTCTAAAACGTGGGGTGTTTCTCAGTGTACTTCTCAGTGTAAGCAAAGTATGAGAAATCTATGGTTTTAGCAACCTTAAGGAGGTTGATATGCAAAAACTATTTAAGATTCTCGCCTTCGTTGCAATGTTTGGTATTTTTGGTACGGCTGCACTGGCTGACCCCACGAGTGGGGCTGGAACTGGCATCGGAAACGGAATAGTCAGTAGACCATAAGCGCCAGACAAAAAAGATTGACGAATAACAGCAACTCAGTATCTCACGCCTATAGTACACACCTTCGGGTAGACGTGAGATAAATTCTATTCTTGACCCAAATAGACAGGCTCGCTTGGTCGGAAAAGTTTGAGCAAAGAAATTTTTTGGTGTGTTTAATCAGCAATGAGCGGTTTTGTTTAATCTGCATGGCTTGTTGAGGTCACTTGCCCTATTTGACCCACAACGCTCACATTTTTAGACTACAATAGCCTTTGTGAGTATTACCCGCGACACCCGCCCCGTAGACCCAGTGCAACAAGCACAGCGTGGTCAACTCGATGCTTTGGCTACCGAGCTTCGTCAGTTACACAGTATGCTTTTGGATGTCGTCAAAGCAGATTTTGAGAAACTGAACGGCAAGACCACAGGTCCGTTCCATATGTTTCAATTGGTCACCAACGATCCTTTTTT
>JAYWHB010000211.1:0-1543 GCA_043777915.1 Deinococcales bacterium | reverse complement strand
TTAGCACCACCGACCATTCCCTTGCGCCCAGAATAAACGCAATCACTGCCATAAAAAGTGCCAGAATTGCGGGGATGGTCAGGCTGTCGCGTAGGCTTTCGCCTGTGGCACGCCGCCAACCTAGGGCGGGTCCAATGGCTTGCAGTGCCAAAATACCCAGTCCGAGCGGCACACCCACCGCATTAAAAAACGGTGGTCCGACCGAGGATTTTGCTCCCGTGAAGGCTTCAACAAAGACGGGAAATAATGTACCGATGAGTACCATCGCGGCATAACTCGAGAAGAGCAAATTACCCATTAAAAACGCGCCTTCTCGAGACACGGGGCTGTCTAATTGGTGTTCATCACGGATTAAATGCAGTTTCTTATAACCAACCCATAGGGTTAGCACCAGTACAGTCACCAAAAACCCAAAAAACACTGGTCCGATTGCCCCAGCCGCAAACGCATGAACGCTCTGGACGATGCCGCTTCGGGTTAAAAATGTGCCAAGCAGCGTGCTGGTGAATGCCGCGACAATCAAACCCATGTTCCAACCGACCAGCATTCGGCGACGTTCTTGAATTTGCAAACTGTGCATAAAGGCAGTCGCAAAAAACCACGGAATGACACTGGCGTTCTCCACAGGATCCCACGCCCAATAACCACCCCAACCAAGCACTTCGTAACTCCACCAGCCACCAGAAATAATTGCTGCACTTAGAAAAATCCAAGCGGTGGTTGTCCAACGTCTGGTTTGTACCAACCATGCCTCGCCAACCCGACCGGTCAAAAGGGCAGCCATGGCATAAGCAAACGGTACGGTCAAACCAACAAAACCAATGTACATCAGGACTGGATGCACCGCCATCATCCAATGGTTTTGCAACAGCGCATTTGGACCACGACCATCTTGTGGCGGAATTGGCACTTCGATAAACGGGCTACCGACACTGGCATTGACCCCCAGAAAAAACGCCAGCACAAAAAACATGATTGCTAAGGCGTAAGGACGAAGCGCATCAGGCTTGGCGACCCAAGCCAGCACCGCCGTAAAGACTGCCAGAATCCACGCCCACAATAACAAACTGCCCTCAAGCGCCCCCCACAAACTAACAATTTTGACCCATAACGGACTGGTAGAGACGCTGTGGTTTGCCACATAACGCACCGAAGTATCGTTGGTTAAAAGCGCCACCCACAAAATTGCCAAGCCAGCACTCGAGAATAAAAGGGTAATCCCTGCCGTGCGCCGTGCTGTTAGCTCGAGACGGGCATCTAAGGTTGTGGCTGCTCGCCAAGCCGTGATTGCTCCAAAAACACAGAAGACAAGGGCGGTTAAAACCGTAATTTCACCAATCCAACTCATGCGAACCTCTTATTCATAATGAAACCGGCATGACGCAATAAATAATTGCTCGCCTCGGACTTGATAAATAATTCTGTGTTCATCTGTTATCCGCCTTGACCAAAAACCTGCGTAATCGTACTTGAGTGGTTCGGGTTTTCCTGTTCCCGTAAAAGGGGTTCTTTTAATTTCTTCAAGTAGTTGATTAATTTTCTT
>JAYWHB010000210.1:0-1543 GCA_043777915.1 Deinococcales bacterium | reverse complement strand
AAACCATATCCCCAGCAGTAGGCTTTACTAGCCGTGGTGATACCGCAGGTGTGACTACCCCCAGCGCTGATACTCGAGAAATCCAAAGGACTTATGGTCGTACCATCTGTTCCCACAACTGCTACTGGAATTTTTGACGCTGCATTGTTTGGATCGTTATTACCGAGTTGCCCAGTTCCACCATATCCCCAGCAGTAGGCTTTACCAGCCGTGGTGATGCCGCAAGTGTAACTACTACTACCAGCGCTGATACTCGAGAAATCCAAGGGACTTATGGTCGTACCATCTGTTCCGACGACTGCCACTGGAATGTTTGAACTTGCATTAGATGCGCTATTATTACCGAGTTGCCCATTAAAACCAAATCCCCAACAGTAGGCTTTACCAACCGTGGTGATGCCGCAAGTGTGAGCATCACCAGCACTGATGCTCGAGAAATCCAAAGTATTTGTGGTCGTACCATTTGTTCCTACGACTGTTGTTGGAATGGGTAGATTTGGATCGCTTGGGAAGTTACTACCGAGTCGCCCATTTCCCCCATTTCCCCAGCAGTAGGCTTTACCCGCCGTGGTAATGCCGCAAGTGTGAGCATCACCAGTGCTGATGCTCGAGAAATTCAAGGTATTTGTGGCAAGACCAGTTACTGCCACAACTGCTACTGGAATGCTTGAATCTGTACTACCGTTATTACCGAGTTGCCCATCTGCCCCTCGTCCCCAACAGTAGGCTTTACCAATTGCGTTCAAACCACAAGAATGTGCATCACCAGCATCAATCCGTCCAATCCCCAATGCTTGAATACTCGCATTTTGTCTAGACGTAAACACATCATCCACAAAATCATTACCTAAAGTTTGACTGGTCTGGGTACGGTTCAAACCAAACTGCATTAACCGTGTAGCTGTTACGCTTAGCCCTCGAGTCTGAGCATCTGCCACACTTTCGGGTGGGAAAACACTGCGCGTCACCCTCGAGTCAGTTTCATTTAGCACCACAAAATTCATAATAAAACCGTATGTACCACTGGATTTTGGGACTCGCACCGCGATTTTTATCTGTCCAGTGCCGTTGGTTGGAATCTGTCTCGAGTTATTTGTGCAAGTTGTGAGACACCGCGCTGCAAAACCATAATTGAGGATTTTATCGTTGAACCCGATACCTGTGGCTATGGTTGCGTTACTGACTTCGCCTATGGTAAATGCCTGAAAATCAGCATCAGCGCTGATGGCTATACCCGTTCCACTGGTTTGTACAGGCGTAACTGGAATCACCAATTTAGCCAGTCTAGCTTGTTCAGTTAAATCGGTCACGCCACCAAAATTGCTGATGGATTTAATCGCAGTATCGCCAACATTGCCACTTTTTGCTATGGCATACAGGGTTAGGTTATTAAAAGGCAATGTACTCGAGCCAGTGTGTGAAACAGGAAAACTGGCAACCAAATAGGTGTACGCCGAACCAGTTGGACTGACCACTTGGGTTGTACCCGTCCCAAAAACCACATCAGATTCACGGTAGGTTACGGATTGACCACTTATCGTTG
>JAYWHB010000209.1:0-1545 GCA_043777915.1 Deinococcales bacterium | reverse complement strand
TGTCTGGTTGATTTTGATAGCGTTCGGCAATTTGTTGCCAAATGCCAAGCCAACGCTCCAAATGCTCAGTTGGTTTTTGCATCAGGTCGTCGTAATGGTGTAAGTCTAAAATAATACTTAAACCACGTTTTTTGGCATTTTGAATCGCCCAGTCAACCCGCAACAGTAATTCACGTTTAAGGGCATACGGCGCGGTTTCGGCAGCATAGGCACTGAATTTAACTGGTAAACGAATGGCGGTAAAGCCGCCCTGTTTAACCAAGTCAAAAAACCGTTCCTCGAGTTTTACGCCCCATGCGCCTTCGGATGGGGCTTCTAGGGCATTACCGAAATTCATGGTACGGGCTAAGGTTTTATTGACCGCAAAAATATCTCGAGGGCTGTTTTGGGCTTGGGTCATGGTTATTCCTATCAGTGCAATCAGCACTCCAATACTGTATTTCAGCACTCCAATAATGTATTTCATTTGTCTAACCCCGGCATGGTGATGGCGCGAATAAAAGGACGTTGGGCGATTAAAAATAAAACCATTGGTACAACCGTGGCAATCACGGCGGCTGCCGAAATCAGATGCGGGGTACTGCTGCCGTAACTCGAGCTAAACATCCGCATCAAGACCGAAACGGGCATCAAATCGGTTTTGCCAGCCAAGTACAACGTCGGGTAGAAAAAATCGTTCCAGACAAAGATAAAATGTAAAATGGCAACCGCAATTAAAGCTGGGCGGATTAAAGGCAGTAAAATAAACCAAAGAATTTGCAGTGGGTTTGCACCGTCTACTTTGGCAGCTTCATCAAATTCTTTGGGAATGGCTAAGAAGAATTGGCGCAGTAAGAAAATACTATAAGCACTGCCAAAAAACGATGGCACAATCAAAGGCAACCATGTCCCGACCCAACCTATCTTAAAAAAAAGAATATATTGCGGCACAAACAAAACCACTGTTGGTAACATCAATGTGACCGTTACCAAACCAAGTAGAAAGTCTTTGTAGGGCATGTTAAAACGTGCCAAACCATACGCCGTAAAGGTGGAACTGATTAAAACCCCCAAGGTACTTAAGCCCGCAATGATAAAAGTATTGCTTAAACCACGCACAAAACCACCGGGCAAACGATCCCAGGCTTCCGCATAATTGGAAAAACGTGGGCTGAATGTCCAGAGGCGCTCTAAAGCACGGTAAGAGCCTTCGTAAGTAATGGGGGTGTTTGGGTTTTTAGGGTCAATAAAAACACTGCTGGTACGCCCCGGCTCGAGCAAAGCAAGTTGCTGGGTTGAGCCATTGATTGGCACATTATAGATTTTTAATTCTTGGTTCTGATAATTAAAAAACTGTCCCACATACGGACCAAACGGTTGCCCGGGTTCTCGAGAAGCTGCGCCTAGACTGGCATTGAGTTGTTCATAAAATGGGGTTAAAAAAACCCAAGCTGTCCAAGCAATTAAGGCAGTCACCAGAATAGAAACGATTCTCGAGCGCCAAATCCTTTGGTTTTGACGTTGTACCGTATGGGTTCTTACTTTTGGGATAACTAAGCTCATTTT
>JAYWHB010000208.1:0-1547 GCA_043777915.1 Deinococcales bacterium | reverse complement strand
ACGTATTTTAATGCGACTATGGCGAAGGCTTTTAAGTGGAAATTTCGGGGTTTCAAGCGTGATGTTTGAATTACTCTTTAAGCGTTATTGGTACTAGTCATCATAGGAATGATGTATCCACTCGTACATGCCCAGCCAATCCGAACATGCACGACTCAAGCATTGACAAAGACGGTATGCGGGTCTCGAGCCATGATTGACTCCAAACTTATAATAATAAAGCTGTACAATGCAGCAGGAGTTTTTTATGATTGTCAATGCTAATCAATCACCCCTAGCCGATGGTATTCCAATTCTGGGTAGTGCCGCAGCAATGTTAGCCAACCCTATTCTTTTTCTAACCCAGCAGTACCAAAAACATGGTGCGGTTTTTCGGATTCAAGCTGCGAATCAAAAATTAGTGGCAATCGCAGGCGCAGAAGCCAATGTGTTCATGACCAAAGAAGGCACAGCCCATTTTCGGTCATGGGAAGTTTGGCATCCGCAAGACACCGAATTTGGTGCAAAACAATCGATGATTAGTCTTGATGGGGCTGATCATTTGCAAATGCGAAAAATTCAGAAACGAGCCTATGCCAGATCAGCCGTTGATGGTCGCTACAATGACATTCTAGAAATTGTCTTAACTGAAATTAATTCTTGGCAACAAGGTCAGGCAATTGGTGTCACTGCCGCAATGAAACGAATTGTCACCGAGCAACTTGGGCAATTAACCACCAATACTTCGCCTCGAGAATACATTCCAGATTTACTGAAAATGGTACGAACCATGTTATTTGTGTACGTTACCAAGCAATATCCAAAATTTGTGTTACTTGACCCGGGTTATCAAAAAGCCAAAAAACGAGTGGTTCATTTTGTACGCGAAATGGTACAAGCACATCGGGACACAACCAAAACTCGAGAACCAGATTTAATTGATGATTTAATCGCTGCTCAAAAAGAAAATCCCGAATTTATTCCCGAACAAGACTTGCTCTTTGCAGCCATGGGTCCTTATATTGCTGGTTTAGACACTGCCGCGAATGCCCTGAGTTTTGTTCTCTGGACATTGCATCAACACCCTGATGTCCTCGAGCAAGTCCGAACCGAAGTCGATACTGCTTTTGCCAGTGGTGAACTGACCGCCCAGAGTATCCGAGGAATGGATGTTTTGCACCGTGTTATCCTCGAGACACTGCGTTTATATCCAATCGCAGGCGCATTGACCCGGACAGTTAGTAAAGACTTTGAATTCGCGGGTTATAGCATCAAAGAAGGTACAAGTGTGGTGATAGGAACAACCGTTGCCCATTTTTTACCCGAGTATTATCAGAATCCTTATGCTTTTGATATTGAACGTTTTAATTCAACTCGAGCTGAGCATCGTCGCCCAGGGGTTTACGTGCCATTTGGAGTTGGTTCGCACACTTGCTTGGGGGCTGGTATGGCAGAGGCAATCATTATGGTCAGTGTGGCTGGCATTATTCGCCATACAAAACTAGAATCAGACCCAAATTATAAATTGCGTATTATTTCAACCCCTACACCTAGCCCAGATGATAAAT
>JAYWHB010000207.1:0-4424 GCA_043777915.1 Deinococcales bacterium | reverse complement strand
CGTTTCCTAGCAGGACAGACACAGGGGTCTGTCCCTACAAAATCCATAAAATCACGTCAGGTAGGGGCGGACCCCCGTGTCCGCCCTGTGACCAATGCGTATTTTTGGTCTCAAATTGAAATAGGGAAATAATTATTGGACAAACCCTAAGTACATTTTTGAGCGATGCAGGTAGGAAGGATACACTGGCAGAAGTGGAAATTCTGCCAGTACACAAGTAGGTACTTATGGTAATTTCTGAAACCATAGTAATTCTGATACAATGCCAAACATGAAATTTTTCACACTGCTTGCTGGTTTGAGTTTAGCCGTATGTGTTGTGGCAATGGCGCAGTCAAGCCTTCCTATTGTGGTCAAGCATGATGCTGGAGAAACACGTATTCCCAGTCGCCCCAAACGGGTTGTGATCCTTGGACCGACTGCGCTCGAGGTGGCTTTGGTGCTGGGTATCCAGCCCGTCGGTTATGGGGCTGTGCCGCCCTATGTTCCAGAGGATTCAGAAGTCGGTCAACCCATCAAATACCCCCTGATTTATACAAAATACACCAAAGGACAACCCATCTTTATAGGTTCTTCGGCTAAACCTTCATTCGAGGTGATCACCTCCCTAAAACCCGATTTGATTATTTACGATGCCCGTTCCAATGATCTTTTTCAGACTCTGGATGACATCGCACCAATTATCGCTTTTAATTTCTCAAAAGTTGGGGCTGCTAACCGAGCGCTTGAAGCCGTGGCACTTGCCACGGGTCGGCAGCGTCAGGCGGTTGAGGTCAAACGCAATTTGGCGCGTACTGCCAGTATCAACAAAACCTTGCTTCAAGGGGTTTTAGCAAAGGGCAAACGCATGAATATCTTTCTAGTCACCAATGCTGCGGTGTTTCGTGCAGGTTTGCAATCCGACATCGGACAGCAACTGACCAGTTTGGGCTTTGAAGTGGTTGGCGCAACCAAAGATTCCAACCTTGACCTGATTTCACTCGAGTCGCTGCCGTTACAACGTGCTAACATCGGGCTGGTGGTGTTTAGCGCCAACACACCAAGTACCCGCCGCGATAAAATCATGAGTTTACTGAAAAAGAGCAGTGTTGCTCGAGTGGGGCGTTACGATTTGCGCCCAGACCGTTTAACCATCGGTCCAATTTCAGAGCCATTGTTGTTAAACGATCTCACCAAGCTGTTGCGATGACTAGGCATGGCATATCAAACAAAAAACCCCGCCTAAGCGGGGTTTTTACTTATAGCTCAAGACTCAAAGCTCTGAGCTTATCTATTCCAGCTAAAGCCTTCTTTGCCATAACTGCGTAATCTATTGCCGTCGACTAAAGAGTACCCATGACTGACTTGGGTACGTGACGTGTACGACTCGAGCCAATCACCAAAAGCGGTCACTAAGCTGCTTGGTACGTCTTTCTCGAGTTCAAAGGCTTTTAAGAGGGCATTCAGTCCAGCGTCAATTTCGCTGCGAGGGGTGCGAATTGGGGCGGTAAAGGACAAACCGCTAATTCGACTTGGAAAAGCAATCGCTTTGAACAAGGGGTTATCAAGCAGAGGTGCAGCCGCTAAGTTCATCTCGAGCTTGGCTTTGTTGGCACTAATGATAATCGTGTTGTTTTTATTGACAATGTACACCGCTTCGCTGACCATACCTTCGCTGCTGGTTCGCTTGTACTCGAGGGTATCAAACCCACCGAGCTTAATGCGTTCCAAGGTTGTGGTGTAAGTTGGTGCAACTGGTTCAGGACTTTGTACAGGTGGGGTCGGGGCAGTGGTTGCTGGGGTGGCTGGGCTAACTGTAGCTGGTTTGACTGGTTCTTCGACGGGTTTGTTCATTTCGGTTCTGATGGCGGTCTCGAGGTCGGTTAAGACCAATGCACCATCTTTGGCATTGTTGTAGTACACCGAATCAGCGTCGGGGCTAAGCAGTGAACCAAAACCACTTAAGACTGAACCAAGTCCAGCCGTGGTCAGTAAGGTTTCTGGGCTGACGCTGTTGCTGCCACCAACCACTGCCCATTCATTGCCAAGGCGGTCTTTGAGACGAGCAAAAGCACTGAGTAAATCTTTTTGCTCACTTGCAGTAAACTCGAGGTCTGGCAACCAAGCGCCGATATAATCTAGCCAACCACTGGTGTCGGTGGCAAGCACTGCCGCACTTGGCGCAGTGATGGGCAATTGTTTTAGTAACTCGAGACTGCTTGGGGTGTAGGTCAGTAATTTTTGCAGGGCAGCATCGCCACCGTTGGGATTGAGTTGGGTGGTGCTTCTGGTTTCCATGCCATCAGTCACAATACTCGAGGCACTAGCCGTCAGATTCAAGGTTTTTAAGGTGTTGATAAAGCGCTTTGGGACATCTTTGTCTCGAGCCAGTAACTGCGAAACACTGGTTAAGTTAATCATTTGCTTCAAAAAACCGTCGCCCGTGTTCTGCAAGGCGGTCACATAATTGATATTATTGACCAGCACTGGTAAAACCTGACCATTGACCCGACGCAAGTATGAGCGCAATAAGTCGGCATTGGTGGATAAATAGAGTAAATTATTGCCCACGCCCAAGGCAATACCATCGTTTAATGCCAGAAAATTACCTTCACGGATGCGTTGTGCAGGTTTGAGATTACGAATTTCATCATTAAAGAGTTTGCTTAAACTGTTTACGATTGGATTACCAGAGGTTAAACGCACCGAAACCAGCACTTGAGGTTGGTTCTGCACGGTGTATGCGCCAATTGCGATGTCCTTAATCGAGGCAATCATGGTGCGAACGGTGATGTCTCGTAAAGCCCCCGGAATCTCTTCACCCAATTCGCTTTTTAAGGCATCGTTCAACAAAACCCCTAAAAACTTCTGGGTATCCTCACCAAAAGAACCTGTGGCTTTGACCGATTCCTGCAAATCCTTGGCTTCAAAAACCGCCAATGGGAAATCTGGGAAATACCGAGTTAGAGGCGTAGCCAAGGCACTCGAGGAAAGTGCAAGCAAAGAAGCAGTGAGATATAAATGTTTTTTCACAAAAAAACTATAGCACCAAGTCAAAAAACCTTTGTCTCATCTTTGACAAAGACTGTTCACCAAGCGTTCTAGTGCCGTAAAGCCGACCATTAAACTGCTTGAGTCAACCCATTCGTCCAAACGGTGGGCGTTGCCACCAATATAGTCCCCAAAGCCAATCGAGGGAATCCCATAAGGCACAGCCGCATTTGCATCAGTGCTGCTGGCAACACCTCGGGACTGAATCCCTAAACCCTCGAGAACTTCAGTCGCCGCCTGCATTAAAAAACCATTTTGGGTTATGCCAGCTGGTCTGTCGCCGACCAACTCGAGATGATGCTCTACTTTGGCACGTTTTGCACCGCGCTGCACTGCAAAACGGGCTTCTTTATCGAGTTGTTCTAAGGTACGCGAATCTAAACTGCGTAAATCGAGTAAAAACTCGGCACTGGCGGCAATACTATTGACACTGACCCCGCCCGAAACTGTACCAACACTGAGGGTACTGCGCGGCTCGAGCGGCACAGCAATTTTATAAAGTTCGTGAATCGCCTCGGCTAGTCCATGAATACTTGAGGGGTTGCCCGCATTGCCCCAAGAATGCCCCCCTTCGCTCGAGAAACCAACACGGTAACGCCGTACTCCCACAGCTTGATTGACCAGCAAACCGACATAGCCATCCACGGCGATAAACGCATCAATATCGTCTTTGTGTTGCGCTAAAAAATGCTTTGCGCCACGCAAATCGCCTAAGCCTTCTTCGCCTGTGCTTGCCACCAACCACAATTCGCAGGGTGCGCCGTTTTGTGCCAGATGTTGGGCATAGGCAGTTAAAACCGTTAAACTGGCGGCATTATCACCAATTCCAGCCCCAATAATCCGCTTGCCATCTTGGCGCATCTCGAGATTGGTACTGGCATCAAAAACCGTATCCAAATGGGCTGCTAAAGCCAAACGTCGCCCTCCCGAACCGACTTTGGCAATCACATTTCCAGCCGCATCAATGTGCGGCTTAAGCCCAAAACTTGCCCAACGTGAGGCAATTAAACTGGCGCGTTGACCCTCGCTAAAGGTTGGCGCGGGGGTCTGGGCAATCTCGAGCAGTAATTTGGTGAGTGATTCAGTGGACAACATGAGCCGATAGTCTACCCTATAACTCAACGAGCTAAACGCAAGACACCATCTAAACTTTCAAATAACTGATTGCCAAAGCGCTGGTCTTTAGATAATTTCCAAGTATTGCCAACTTTGACCAAGGAAATTTTAGCATCCTCGGTCATTCGAGCCACATTTGGGGTAGACATGGCTTTTTTGAACAACGCTAAAATTTCTTTTTGCATTTCTTGTTCTAATTTCTCACGGTTTTGACTGTTCGCACCGAGCATCAGTTTTTTAAGCATGGCTTTGAATTCTTGATCCAAGTTCTTCATCGC
>JAYWHB010000206.1:0-1554 GCA_043777915.1 Deinococcales bacterium | reverse complement strand
AAAGGACAGGGCGTACAGCACCTCGAGTAAACGCCTGTTTTCGGTGGCAAAACGCCCTTCGAGTTCGGGCAGTTCAAAGACAAAACCATCGCCGAGTTCTAAGGTAATGCGGGATTCCCAAATTTTAGAAGCATTTTCATAAGCGTTATTTTTGACATCTTGAAAGTGTTCTCTGGCAACTTCGAGGTTGCCAAGCGCATATTCTGTTTCGGCAAGGTTATAGAGAATGGTTTTTTCTTGGGCGTATAAACCTGCTCGGAGTGCCATTTCTCGGGTGGCTTTGAATCGGGTTCTGGCTTCTTCAAAGTCTTCTTCAGAAGCAATCGAGAGGGCTAAATTGGTTTGAATCACAATTCTCGAGCGGACATCGCCTGTTTTTTGGGCGTATTCACTGGCTTTATTCCAAGCAAAAAGCAATTCTTTTTGTTGGTCTAACATATAATAACGGCTGCCAAGGTCGTTCCATGCCATTGTTTTCAGGTAATCATCCTCGGTGGTTTCGACAATTGTGGTGGCAATCTTAGCTAAGTGGGTAGCTCGGCTTAAATTCCCCAACGCCACCTCGAGTTGCGATAAAGCAAGTAATGCCCGTGCTGTTCCACGCGGATTTTGGGCAAGTTTGCTAGCACGTAACGCCTCGAGTCCGTGGTGCTTGGCGGTCATAAAATCTTTTTTTAAGCGGTGGATATGACTGGCTTCGATTTCCAGTTCTTCATAAAACGGGTCGTCTATACCGTACTGCCCAATAATATCGCGGGCTTTGTCCACCGAACCCGAAAAACGCAGCACATTGCCAAATTTTAAGCGGGTTTGAGCCAATACACTCTGACTGCCCTCGAGAGTAGCCGCGTTGTCTATCACATATTGCCAGAAAGCAATGGCTTCGTCGTTGCGTCCCGAGTGGCTCAATACTTCGCCCAAGTGCAATCGGGCTTCAAAAGCCTTAAGCGATTCGTTCGCTAATTTGGCATTGGCTTCTAAAGCAAGGCGGTAGGCGCGTTCGGCTTGCGGGTAAGCAAAGCTGTTTTGGGCGATTAGCCCGCCTTCTACGGCTTTTTCTAAGGCTTGTTCAAATTGCTCGGCATAAAAATGATGATTGGCAAGTTCGACTGCTCCTGCACGGTTCTCGAGCAGGATCGCAGCTTTTTTGTGTAAACGACGGCGTTTGAGGCTGATGATGCCGTCAAGTAGAATTTCGCTATAGAGCGGATGGGTAAATCTAAAACCTTCGCCGTTACTACCGGGGATTTCGGTGACGAGTCTGGCTCGAGTCAGGCTTTCTAAGGCATCTAAAGCGGTATCGTCGCCCCATTCGAGCAGTTGCCGTACATCTTCGTATTGCCATGCCCTACCTAGCACACTGGCAGCACGGGCAAACTCGAGGCTGTCAGGCTTAAGGGCTTCGATGCGGTGTGCCAGCAAATCGTTCAGGCTTTCGGGCAGGCTCTGCATCGAGTGTTGCCACTGGTAGACACCGTTCTGACGATAAATTGCCCCAGATTCAAGCATCGCTTTTAAGCGTTCCTCGAGAACCCAAGGGTTGCCAGCCGCATG
>JAYWHB010000205.1:0-4441 GCA_043777915.1 Deinococcales bacterium | reverse complement strand
CACGCACCAAAGGACGTTCTGGGGTATTGGGCGTGTGCAGTTCGTACCGAAAAGACACTGGCATCCCCGCCGTTAAAGTCAGGGTCACATTCTCCAAGTCTTCCTCAAGGGTGTTGTCAAATAAACCCCAGCCCTGAACAAAAATATCGCGGGCTTCAGGGTCGTTTTCGACTGCCCTTGCCAATAGTCGGTACGAAACCCGCCAAGCTGGGGCAGGAGCAATATAAGAGATTTCGACTTCACTGGGTTTAGAAAGCGTCACTCGAGCAAAGGCGCGTTCGGTGTCTTTGCGTTGTGCCAGCAGTGCAAATTCAAGGTCGGCTTGGGCGCGTCCATCGAGCAGCGCCACTTTACTGATGTGGGCAAGTGGAATCAGTTCAATTCCACCTTCGCTCGAGATTGCCAGCAATGCCCGTTCAAGGTGCTTTTCTGCTTCGACTTCTAAACCAATAATTTCGCCGGTAATACTGCGTTCACCAATAAAAACCATGACTCGAGAACCTGCAAACGCCTGTAATAACCCAGAAATGGGCGGGTTAAACTGCAATGGCTGACGCTGCGCCGCTTGGTTGCGGTCTGGCGGGGTTTCAAATGCCACACCAAGCACCTGTGCGCCCTCTTCAAGGGTCAAAACAGCCAGACTTTTTAGGGCATCATCCATTGCCCGACGTGGGAACTCGAGGGCAAAACTGGCTTCGGCTTGACCGGTTCGTTCAAAAAAACCAAGTCCATGCTTATAAAGGGTGACGCGACGAATTGGTAGGCTCATGCTTTAAGTATAGGGCATATTTTTATTTTCGGCTTAAGGCTCAACACTTTCGTGACAGTTTCTGCTCGAGACTACAATTTAATGGGGACATTCAGGCTCTTAATTACCTGAATGCTGTACTTTGCTGGTTTTCGGCTTTTATTCTCTCGAGGTGACTATGAAAAAAATTCTTTTATTGAGTTCTGCATTACTAGCAGGACTTGCTCTGGCTGCTCCTATTCAAATTCGTGATGGTCTTGGTCGTAGTGTTACTGTCAATGCACCTGCTAAACGTATTGTGGCGTTGTCTTTAACCGCCACTGAAATTCTTGTAGACATTGGCGCAAATCCAATTGGTCGCCCCAGCAGTGCCACCCATCCAGATGCGGCATTGCGGATTCCGGAAGTCGGCAGCGCCTACCGCCCAGATTTAGAGAAAATTCTTGGTTTGCGCCCAGATTTACTGATTGGTTCGGTTGGTACAACCGCAGCCTCGGCGCGTCAACTTGGGGCATTGCCAATGCCGTTAATCGTTACTCCAGACTCGAGCTTGAAGGATGTCTACGACACCTACACGCTTTTTGGGAAACTGACCAACCGTGAAGCCTATGCCCAAGCCCGTTTGGATTTCCTAAAATCCAAAGTCAAGCGCAGCCTTGCCAAAGTACCAAAAGCAGTTAAGCCCAAAGTTTTGGCACTTCTAGCGGCTGGTGGACAAGTTTTTAGCACCACCGACGAAACCTACATTGGTGATTTACTCGAGAAAGCAGGGGCGAACAATGTGGCAAAAGGTACACCAAGTGCTGACCCACGTCAACCGGGTTTTGTGGTCTTAAGTTTAGAGCAGATTGTGGCAGCCAACCCTGATGTGATTGTGGCGTTTAGGGCAGTCACCGCGACTGGTGCAGTTGCGCCAAGCCCAATCGAGCGCTTAGAACAAAGTGCTGCTTGGAAAAACCTCAATGCCGTCAAAAATAACCGTGTCCATATCCTCAGTTCCGACCCATTTGTGACTGCTCCGGGACCAAGGGCTGTAGAAACACTAGATACCTTAATCCCGCTTTTATACCCGAGAAAATAAGTCGAAAAGTAGGGGAGACCCTTGTGGTTTCCTTAGTTCGCGTGACAGTTTATTATTGTGACCACTCCTAAATCAGTTCTTTTTTCTCAAAACTCGAGTCATCAACGTGGCTCGAGTCTCTTGTGGTTTGTGGCGCTGGGAACGGTTTTACTGATTACCCTTGGTGTTTCTCTTGCCAATGGTTCATATCCAATCTCAATCCAAACCTTACTCGCTTGGGTGGTTGGGCAAGCCGATGCTACGGCAGCCCAAATTTTATCTGAAGTTCGCGCTCCAAGAGTTTTTCTTGCCCTTCTTGTCGGCTCGAGCCTTGGCATGACCGGACCACTTTTACAAGCTGGTTTTAGAACCAGCTTGGCAGATTCGTATTTGCTGGGCTTGGCGGGTTTTGCAGCTTTGGGCGCGGTTTTATTGCAACAAATTGGCATGGCAGGGTTTGGAACGCCAGTGCTTGCCAGTATGGGGGCTGGCTTTGCGGTTTGGTTGCTGACACAACTGTCTTATGAGCGCTCCTCTGAGCGGCGGGCTTTAATCGGTGTGGCACTGGCTGCCATGAGCCTCGCGGGGTTAGCCTTGATGCTGGCATTGTCGCAAAGTCCCTCGAGTGCCAATGTGTTGGGTTGGGTGGTCGGTGGTTTTTATGCCCTTGGAACAACCCAACTCTGGTTAATGTTGCCATTTGCGGCTTTTGGGATAGGTTTGGCATTGCTGCTTGGGCGTACTGCAAATTTATTGCAACTCGGTGATGATGTGGCTGAAAACTTGGGGCTAAATGCCAAAGGCTCGAGAAATCTGGTGCTGATGCTGGCAGCACTTTTAACGGGTGTGGCGGTTGGAACAAGTGGTTTAATGGGCTTTGTGGGCTTATTATCGGTCAGTTTGGCACGGGCTTTATTTGGCACGGATTATCGTAAATTACTTCCAGCCAGTGCTTTGATTGGTGGAATTGCGGTCAGTCTAGCCGATGTGCTTGGGCGTACTTTGCTTGCACCCAACGAAATTCCAGCCGGGGCGTTTACCACAGTGCTAGGCGGAATTTGGTTAATGGTTCTCTCGAGACGGGCTTCATGACCCATCCTCTAGCTGCCCAAAACCTGACCATCCGCCGTGCTTCTCGAGTGATTATTGAAAACGTCAATCTCGAGTTTAGAACGGGCGAAGTGACCGCAATCATCGGCGCGAATGGGGCAGGTAAAAGCACCTTATTGGCGGCGCTGGCAGGTTTGCGAGAACTTGGGCATTCGGATGGTTTGGTGCTTCTCGAGGGGACAGATATTCGTGGGCTTTCTAAAGGTTTGGTGTCCACAAAATTAGCGTTTCTACCAGCCTACTCGAGTGTCCCCTTTCCCTTGTCGGTGCGCGAACTGATTTTATTGGCTGAGCCTTCTGAAACTGGTTTTTTTGAATCAATTGCGGCGATGGAACTCGAGGATTTACTCGAGCAGCCAATCACCCAACTTTCGACTGGCGAAGCCAAACGCGCTTGGCTTGCCATGACTTTATCTCGAGTCACACCGATTTTACTCTTGGATGAACCTCTGGCTGGGCTTGACCCACGTTATCAGATGCGCTTGCTCGAGACGTTGCAAATTCGCGCCTCGGCTGGGGCATGTGTGGTCTTTATTGCCCATGATATTCCTTATGCGGCAAGGGCAAATCGGGTGATTGCGCTTGGTGATTCCCAAATTGTGGCAGATGGAACACCACTCGAGGTGCTGAATCAGGCTTTGCTGCGTGAATTATACGGGGTTGAAGTTTGGATTGGACTTGACCCAAGTTCAGGGGCGCTTGTGCCGTTGCCAATACGGGCAGTTTAGTAGGCGCTGTCGTGGTCTGGGTGTAGCTCGAGGAAACGCATCATATTCTTGTCGCGCTGCACAACTGCCCGAAATTTTTGGGTGATTCGGATACTGAAGATACGTTCGCCATCATCACCAGTACGTGATTGTATAGCTTCCCAATTCAAGCCTGAATCTTGGTAAATTTCATTCCATTCAAGTTGGGCTAATTTGCGAAAAGTCCGCATCATTGCAAATGACTCGTTCTTCTCGAGCTTAAAAAATTCGCTTTGAAAACGTGGGTTATTGAGGTCGAGTTGAATTGGCATTATTTAAGCACCACTTCTCGAGTTTTGTGGTGTGCAGTAAGTTGTTGTTCAAATTCGTCAAGGTCAGTTGCTCGGCTTGGGTTTGTAGCCGCCCATTTTAACGAACCATCCAATTGACTTTTGAAGGGTTCTGCCCAAAGATATTCTTCATGTTTTGGAATCACAATCGCAGCCGTGATTGTCCAGAATCCATCTTTGACTTGCTCGACAATAACTTGTTGCCCAGCGAACTTTTTACCGAGTGAAATTTGTCCGCCGAGGCTAACAGTTTTTAGATTGGAGTTGGTTTTTGGCATAACCAACAATAGCACATTCGGCATTATGCACAATAGCACAAACACACATGACTATTTTACACTATGAAACCTTGAGTGCCTTCGTGTAAACTTATAGCAGTTATGGATTATTACGATTTACTTGGAGTCTCGAGGACTGCTGATGGCGACGAAATTAAACGTGCCTACCGTGCTTTAGCACTAAAATACCACCCCGATAAGAACCCCGG
>JAYWHB010000204.1:0-4442 GCA_043777915.1 Deinococcales bacterium | reverse complement strand
AAAAGTTATTCAAGTACAACAGTGCAATACTGCACGAGCCATCTTTTGCAACCCAAGTGTTCTGCTCGAGTTTAAGCGGCACGGAAAAATAACTCTCATTGCTTTGGTTCAAATTGGCTAATCCCTCGAGAGTCAGGGCTGGTTTTTTACTGACGGTTAGCCCAACTGAAGTTGAGCCTTGTAACAATTTCCATTTGCCTTCGGCTTTTTGGGTGAGCCTTGCATCTTTTAAGTCTTTGACCTCGAGCCAACCAATTGTGGCAATGCCTGTTTTACCAATGTACACCGCACAAGCAAAATCGGTTTTGATGTTTCTGACCGCAACAACATCGCCTTTGACCAGAAACGCCTTTTGTTTGGTGTCACGGTCATCCTTATAAAAAAAAGTTTTACCAGTCACACTCGAGTAATTAAAAGCATCGGACGGACTCCAATCGGTACAAGAATTCCCTTCGGCTCGAGCCGACATATGCAGTAAAACCCCAAAGGCGAGGACTAGCACAGCACTTATAATTTTTCTCATTTGAAACTCCTTGTTTCATTTTCACTCGAGGCAAAAATACCATTCTTGGTAAATGTTACGCTCTGCACAGCCGTTTTGAAGGCTTTGAAAGTACGGGTTATTTTACCACTGACATTAAAAGTAGCAAGGCTGCCTTCGTCCGCACCACAGACAAAATTCGAGCCAGTGGCATTGACTGCACAAGCCGTAAAACTACCCGTTTTAAGCCCAGTAACCGTGGCAATGGTTTTGGCATTCTTGGTGAAATCCACGATATTGGCAAAAGTTGCGCCTTTAGCGTACATCAGCAGTACACCCAGTTTGCCATTGGTGGCAAGGCTCAGATGCTCTAAGTTTGTGCCAATGCCTGTTACTTTGAACTTAGCCCCAAGTTTTCCTGTGATACTCGAGACTTGTAAAAGTTCTGAACCCCGAGCCGCCAGTAACAAGCTATTGCCAAAGAACGCCATTTTATAAAGATTGGCAAACTTAAACCTTGAAATTTCTTTTTTGGCTTTGAAGTCTAGCACGGCAATTTCGTTGTTGTTACCATGTGCCAGTAAATTTCCATCACTCGAGAAAGCCGCAATTGGCACGACATCCGACTCCCCACCGGGGTAGAAATCTTGGTTGGAGATGGTTGTTTCAAACATATGACTGACCTGCTGTTCGGTGCGTTGGGCTTGGGTTAATTCTTGCACCGACCAGACCCGCAGACCATCGGGCGAAACCAGACTCGAGACAGCCAGTGGAATTGGCGCAGCCAGCACCAGACTCGAGAAAAGTAAACCACTTAAAATTATTTTCTTCATAAAGCCAGTATGCTAACTCAGCGTGACAACAGCGTGACTCGAGAAGTGTTCACTTACGATATGGTTTGAGTCTGGTTAAATTCCGTTTGGAATACACTTGGTCTCGAGAGTCAATCAAAACAACCGTGATAAGCCGACCAATAATACTGAACACGACGCGAAAAGGTGGGGGTTTCAAGCGCATCAGATAATACCCCTGCATTCGTTCGATGCTACCTGTGCCTGTTTCTGCCATACGACGAATGCTGATTCCAAGATGTTCAGTTTCAACTTGGGTCAGTTTAGACAAATCATCAATTGCCTTATCATCAAGTTCGACTTGGTACGGTGCAAATCTCGGGTCAAGCACGTTTTTGCCGCCGCTCAGCCGCCATTTGCAGGGCTATATCCAAGGGATAAGTCTTGGTTGTGCCGTTTTTCTGACCTTCAAGGTAGGCTTCAATGCGTTCTGTTTCATAGGCATCTGGTTTAACTGTTTTTGCAGTTCGCATTTTGGTTTCGAGCGGATGTTCAGCTAAGCCAGCCGCTTCTAGGGCAATCACCTCAAGGGCTTTGGCACGGGTGCGAATTCCACGTTGGGCGCGAATTTGGTCTATGGCAGCCAAAGCGGTTTTTGAAAGTGCGACTTGAGTCATGGATTCATTCTACACTGTTACTTCTTTGTTACCGTTTTGGGGCATACTGTGACCATGCGGGTTTTACTGGTTGAAGATGAAATTGATATTGCTACCCCGTTGGCTCGAGCCTTAAAAGCCCAAGGCTTAGAAGTCACGGTTTGTCATGACCTTGAATCTGGTCGTGAGGCATTACTAGACCGCGAACCAGACTTGATGATTTTAGATGTCCGCTTACATGAATTTGAAGATGGTGGCTTTATGTTGGCAAAAGAAGCCCGAGCCTCGGGGTTTATGGGCAGCATTTTATTTTTAACCGCTCGAGATGCCTTGTCTGACCGGGTGCAGGGCTTGGATGGTGGTGGCGATGATTATGTGGTCAAGCCGTTTTTGCTGCTCGAGGTACTGGCTCGAGTGCGGGCATTATTGCGCCGTCCGACCGAAGCCAAGACCAGTCATCTAACTTTTGGGGTTCTGGAAGTGGATTTAACCCGCCAAGAGGTGCTACTCGAGGGTATCAGAACCGAATTGAGTTCTAGGGAGTACGCCCTGTTGGAGCGTTTGGTGTTATCGCCGTCTCGAGTTTTTGCTCCTGAAGAACTGCTGGATGCGGTTTGGGGAGATGCCGCCAGTTCGCTTGGGGTGGTCAAAGTCACGGTCTACCGTCTGCGTGAAAAACTTGGGGCTGAGGTGGTCAAAAGTAATAAAAATGGCTATCAATTGGGTCTACCATGAGTTTGCGCTTACGGCTTGCCTTGCTGATTGCAATTTTGATTGCTGCCGCCGTGATTGCCCAAGGTGCGGTTGGCTATGTCCGCTTTGAACGGCTTGGTCTTGCCGAAGCCGATCGTATCTTGCAAAATTTTCTCGAGGAACAGGTTCGTCCACCTCGGCGCAGTGGTGGGCGTGATGGTGGGCGTGGAGACCGCCCGAAGATTCATTTAGACACAGATTCTAATGTTCGCGCTCGAGTCCAAAAGAATAATTTGCTGCTGCAAACCTTTGGCGAACTATTCCCCAAAGGTTTTACTGTTCTGAAAGGTGGGTTTTCAACCATTGGCGAATGGCGAGCCTTGGCGGTAGAACTATCTAACGGCGCTCGTTTTGAAGCCATCACCAATTTAGGGCAGCAACGCCTCGGGGCAAGCAATTACCTCAGCACCCTTGCCTTGACTGTGCCGCTTTTTGCGGGTTTAGGGGCATTGGCAGCGTGGTTACTGAGCGCTCAAGCCCTGAAGCCGCTCGAGACACTGATTGCGGCTTCAGGTCGGGTTGCCGAATCGGGTAATTTAGCCGAACGAGTCCCGCATGGACAAGGACAAGGTGAACTCGAGCGGTTAGGGCGAACATTTAATCAGATGCTTGAACGCCTGCAAAGTTTTCGGGAACGCGAAATTGGTTTTACCCGCACCGCCGCCCATGAACTCCGTACCCCTTTGGCGGCGATGCAAGCCCAACTTGATGCCCAAGCCAATGGCTGGGCAAGCTCTGAAGAAGCCCTCACCACGGCTCGAACCCAAGTTGAACGTATGACCAAACTCTCCGAGGCATTGCTGGTTTTGGCAAGAGAAGGGCGCACCGAAATGATGGAATTTGACCTTGGCAAGATGGTTTTTGAACTGGCGACTAAACGCCATGCGACTTTTATTGGCACAAGTCATTTGCTCTGGCATGGCAATCCAATCTTGCTTGAACGCGCTTTAGAAAACCTGCTCGAGAATGCCAGTAAGCACGCTCCGAACACAGTTATTACCGTACAACTAGAGACTCAACCAAACCAAGTGCTGATTTCTGTGACTGATACTGGTTTGGGTATGACCGCCGAAGCCTTAGCTCGAGCCACCGAAGCCTTCTACCGAGCGGCTGGCACAAAAGCCTACGGCAGTGGTTTAGGTTTAGCCGTGGTGGACAGAATTGCCAAAGCCCACGGTGGGGTTTTACAACTCGAGAATGCAGTGCCGCATGGTTTACGAGCAGTTCTAAAAATAGAAAAACCTCGAGCTTAATGCACTCGAGGTTTTTGGGTTGCTTAGAGCGTGTTTATAAAGTGTCAAAACGCCCCAAAATCAACTGAATATTCGCCAAATAAACCCAAGATTCGGTTGTACTCGGTAAGCCCTCAAAATCACGAGTTAAACGCCTACAACGAGTCAGCCACGCAAACAACCGTTCCACCGTCTTGACCCCTAAAGCAGCACCTTACGGGCTTGGGTCGCACCCAACGACGCGGTAAGACAACAAATCCAGTCATATCATCAGAACGCTTAACAATCTCGAGGATAAAGCAACAAAAGGTTTTGACCCACTCAAGCAATTGACCCGCATAACCACCATCAGCCCAAATCAGTCTTAATCTTGGAAAGCGTACTCGTGCTTGCTCAAATACCAATTTTGCACCATCTCGGTCTTGAACATTTGCGGCAGTCACAACGACTAAGAGTAATAATCCGATTGAGTCCACAAGAATATGCCGTTTTCGTCCAACTGTTTTCTTGCCGCCATCATAACCCCGAA
>JAYWHB010000203.1:0-1557 GCA_043777915.1 Deinococcales bacterium | reverse complement strand
AAAAAATTTAGCGATGACCAAAAGTTTAGCGAGGGCATGGGTTTAGCCACCCGTCATACCCCAAGTATTATTGGTGCAGCCTACAGCCCCTATCAATTTTGGGATGGTCGTGCCGATTCGCTCTGGTCGCAAGCCTTGGGTCCGCTCGAGAATCCTGTTGAACACGGTATAGACCGCACCAAATTGGTTCGTACTGTCTGGCGTTTATACCCCAAAGAGTACCGGCGCTTATTTGCCAGCCCTACCGACTTTAATAACCCAGAGCGCTTCCCAGAACATGCCAGTCCAATTGGTAACGATGAAGCCCAAGGAAATTGGCAAAAAATGGCAAGCCAAGACCAAGAAAGTGTCAATCGGGCGTTTAGCAACATTGGCAAAGCCCTCGCCGCTTTTGTCCGCACAATCAAACCACAAGCCACACCTTTTGATTTATACGCCGAATCGTTAATTACAGGTAAAAACCCTGAAATCAGACCAACCGAAGATGAACTGGCAGGTTTGCGCCTGTTTATTGGCAAAGCCAATTGTGTGGCTTGTCATCACACACCACTTTTTTCGGATCAGCAATTTCATAATACGGGTACTCCCGATGTTACTCGAGACTTAGGGCGTTTTGACGGGCTTAAACAAGTGCTGCAAAACGAATTTAATTGTCGTTCGGTCTACAGCGATTCGCCAGCCGACCAATGCCTGACTTTAGCCCAAGCTGAGCTTGATATGCTCGAGTCGGGCGCAACCGCAAGTAAGGACAATAAAAACGTAGCCGCCTTCAAAACCCCAAGTTTACGCAATGTGATGCTGACCATGCCTTTAATGCACAACGGGCAATTTAAGAACTTAAAACAAGTCTTAGAGCATTACAACCAAGCCCCGGGTAGCCAAATGGGGACTTCGGAACTCAAACCCTTGCGCTTAAACCCGACCGAACTTGCCCAACTTCAACGTTTCCTCGAGACCTTAACCGAAATTGAAGGGCTGCGCTAAACAAAGCGCTTAAAGACAGCCACGGCGTTCTGTCCACCAAAGGCATTGGAATTGGAAATGGCGTACTCGACTTGTTGTTCTCGTGGCGTATTTGGAATGTAATCCAAATCGAGTTCTGGGTCTGGGTCTATGTAATTGATGGTTGGCGGCAAAATACCAGTGTACAAGGCTTGCATCGTGGCAATTGCTTCTATTGCCCCAGCCGCGCCCAACAAATGCCCAGTCATGGATTTGGTGCTGCTGGTTGCAAGTTTTTTGGCATGGTCGCCAAAGACAACCTTGACTCCTTGGGTTTCGGCGAGGTCATTCATTGGGGTACTTGTGCCGTGCAGATTGGCATAACCGATTTGTTCAGGGTTGACTTTGGCATTTTTCAAAGCGCGTTCAATCGCCATCACATACCCACGCCCTTCAGGGGCTGGGGCAGTGATATGAAAAGCATCGGCGGCAAGTCCAGCCCCGAGCATCTCGCCGTAAATTCTTGCGCCTCGAGCCAAAGCATGTTCTAGCGTCTCGAGAATCAGAATCCCCGAGCCTTCACCCATCACAAAACCATCACGGGACTTGGTAAAC
>JAYWHB010000202.1:0-1560 GCA_043777915.1 Deinococcales bacterium | reverse complement strand
GGTGTTTCTCGAGCAACGCATCATAAAGCACTTCGCCGCTCACCTCGAGTAAATTCTGTGACCACGGATGCGCGTAATCGGTGGTCATGGTTTCTAACCAAGCTCGAGAATGAGGCTGCATGTTTTGAGTGTACTTCAGTTTAGGATAAAAAACTTGTATATAAACTTGAGTCTAAAATTATTCTTGTGCCTTCTCGAGCCATCTGCCCTTCTCAAAACCGCGTCTTTGTGCTACATTCCTCGAGCCTTGCCCAATTTTGGGCGCGATTTGTCGGCAATAACCAGTGTTACAAACCACTGGTGAGTTACTCTGAGCTTCTAGCACACAGTAACTCGACAAGCGAAAGATAGGACACCACCCACGACAGTGGGACTCGAGGAACGCGCAGCTATTCATGCTGAGACGGCTCGAGATGGAGGTAAGAGTAATATGGCAAAAGCAACCTTTGAACGCACCAAACCACACGTCAACGTCGGCACAATCGGACATGTTGACCACGGCAAGACCACCTTGACAGCCGCAATTACATACACGGCTGCATCGGCTGATCCAAGCATCGAAACCCAAGATTACAGCCAAATAGACAAAGCCCCAGAAGAAAAAGCCCGTGGTATCACGATTAACACCGCCCACGTGGAATACAACACCGCCGCTCGTCACTATTCCCACGTAGACTGCCCCGGTCACGCTGATTATGTCAAAAACATGATTACAGGAGCAGCCCAAATGGACGGCGCAATCCTCGTCTGTAGCGCTGCCGACGGTCCAATGCCACAAACTCGAGAACACAGTCTCTTGGCAAAACAAGTCGGTGTGCCGCATATCGTGGTCTTTTTGAACAAAGTGGATATGGTAGATGACGAAGAACTGCTCGAGCTAGTCGAAATGGAAGTTCGTGATTTGTTGTCTAAGTACGATTTTCCTGGTGATGATATTCCAATCGTTCGTGGTTCGGCAAAAGAAGCCTTAGACTTCCTCGTAACAGCCCCTAAAACCCCGCGTGGTGAAAACAAGTGGGTAGATGCCATCTGGAACTTACTCGATGCCGTTGATAGCTTTATCCCAACCCCAGAACGTGCCGTTGACCTACCATTCCTGATGCCTGTTGAAGATGTCTTTACGATCACTGGTCGTGGAACAGTGGCGACTGGTCGGATTGAACGTGGTAAGTGCCGAGTCAACGAAGAAGTTGAAATTGTCGGTTTGAAAGATACTGTTAAATCAGTCGTGACTGGTGTGGAAATGCACCGTAAACTCTTGGATGAAGGTATGGCTGGTGATAACGTTGGAGTCCTGTTACGTGGTGTAAAACGCGAAGACATCGAACGTGGACAAGTTTTATCAAAAACCAATAGCATTAAACCACACACCAAATTCAAAGCCAGTGTTTATGTTCTTAATAAAGATGAAGGCGGTCGTCATAGTGCATTCTTTGCTGGCTACCGACCACAATTTTACTTTCGTACCACCGATGTGACTGGAATTGTGACCTTACCTGAAGGTGTGGAAATGGTCATGCCTGGCGATCAGATTAACTTTGAAGTTGAACTGATTAAACC
>JAYWHB010000201.1:0-4459 GCA_043777915.1 Deinococcales bacterium | reverse complement strand
CTTGTTGCTTAAATTCTAGGGTGTATGTTTTCATTTGCTTTGACATCATAGTCTCCGATTTTATTTTGAAACCGACCTTCATGTCCACGAAAGTGTACCCAATTCACGTGTTCTGATTGCCCAATGGGTTTTACTGCGTTGGCTCGAGATTACTGAGGTGGTACTGTGAACAAACACAAAAACGCAAATCAGAATCTTGAGACTTATTTACAGCAACTTCAAACAGATAATGTAGGTATTGCGATAGAACACCGTGAAATTACCAAAGGGGTCTTATCTGGCTCAGAAGATACATCTTTAGATAACGAACTGGGCTTTTTTCAGCACTCGCCCGATGGGGTTGTGAATGAGGCAAGTGCAAAAACGTTCCCGTTTCTGTCAATGGAAACCCCACTCCAAGAAGATAAAATTGATTCACAAACAATAAGCTACCGAATCACCCTAGCCAATTATCAAATAACAACGTTGCAAAAGCAAGTAAAGGCAATTGCACGGCAAACCCAAGATTTTGAAATTATTTTGAATAAGCGTCTAAGGGAACAAAAAAAGCGCCTGCAAGAAAGTCATGCTTGTGAAATAAAAGCATTGCGTGAAGAAATAAGTCAAACTTCACATCATGTCAATCGGGTTCGAGTGGTAGCTGGGAATACCCATACCTCACGCCGAGATCAAAAAAATATAGATGAGTTGTACGAAAAAATACAAAAATCCGAAAATGTCATTCGACTTTTGATTGAACAACTCAATCAGCAAAACCAAGCTAAAACTGATTTAGAAATACAAATCAGTCAATTAGAAGGTCAATTAAGTAAGACTGAAACTAATTTAACATCAACAAAAACACGGTTGGAGCAAGTGTCCGCACAATTTCAGCAAGACTTAGCTCTTTCTAGTCCAGAGCATCGTTTGCAACTCGAGCAGATAATAAAAGAACGCCTAAAACTTGTAGAACAGCAACAACAACCCTTGAGTCAACCGACCTTAGACCAAACTCTTGTCTTGCGCTATTCGGGTATTGGCGATACTGGCAAGATGCGCTTAAAACTTCTTTTTGAAACTTTTCAGGCTTTTATCGAATTCAATTATGACTCGCATTTATTAGTACAACACACCAATTTTTCGGACTTATCAAAAAACAAGAGTCAAATCAGAGGCATTTTGCTTTTGGGTTTAGAGCAATTACTATTTGACGGCGTAGAGCTTATTCTCGAGAATCCAGAGGTGTTACGATGAGCTTTGATCAAATTCTTGATAAAAACTTACTTACTCGTCTTGAACGTGATGACCCAATCAATGTTGAAGTAAGTTACACAGAATATCGAAATCATTTGCTGCCGCAAGTTTTAGCAATGTGGAAACAACCTTGGGGCTGGAATCAGGCAAGTTATCAAAGGTTACTGCTCTTTTTTCGGGGCTATTCTTTCTTTCGTGAGCTTGGAGAAAACGAGCGCGAATTTTGGGCAAACTTACATCAAGAACTTCAGTTTCAAAGTACCTTAAAAAATGCTCATCGTGATTTACTTGAACGTGCCTTAAAGTCTGATACTCGAATCAAAGATTTATTTGTGCAGGATGATCGTCGGGAATTTGTTAAAACAATAGATGCTATTTGGGGTATTCGCAGCTTAAATGCTAAAACCCTCGAGAAGCTGTTTCGGCGGTACTATTTTCAGGTTATTCAGTTTGAAATGACTCCTGAACTTATTCGTAAATTACTGAGCAATGCTTCACCTGAAGAAATCGAAAGAACTGTGCGCCAAAGTGCTTCGTATAATCGAATCTTTTCTGGTTTACGGAGTGCCATAGAATTTATCCTAAAACATAGGGTAGATACCGCTCATCTCGAGACGCTTAGCCAACGTTTACATGAAGCTGGTTTTGTTTTTTCTGACCCTAATCCAATAGAATTCTTCCGCAACAAAGCCGAGAAAGCCCTGAGAACACTGTTGGTGCAGTTGCGTGGTGAACTCAAAATTGTAGAAGCCAAACCAAAGTTGATTCGCATTAAAGAAGAGACTGATGAAGATGATGTTTTGCGTCCCAAACGAACTCGAGAAGAATTTCAAATCGAGGTTCAATACTCGGATAACACCTATGAATTTGGTAATCAAGTTAAACTCGAGTTTTCGGATTTACCAACGGGTACTCGAGTTTTAGTTTTAAGTGGCGCAACTGAGAAAAAGATTTCTTTTGAGGGCAACCATGTGGCTTTTTACTTAAATCCAGGTGAAACCTTAGCTCAAGTGCTTGTGGCAAATGAACTAGCTGCCCGTGAGAAGCGCTTATTCTGCCTACCTGAACTCAATTGGTTTTTTTATGACCATCGGGGTGAAAAATTAAGTCATCGTCCGCTCGAGGGTCGTTTTCTGATTGCCGAAGTCCGAGTCAAAGAAGATGGTCGGTATGCCCGAAAACGCTGGACTGCACGGTGGGATTCAATGAGTGAAATCGCCCTCGAGTACCCATTGGAATTTGATTTGGATGAATTGCGTATCGAAGTTAAACTGCGAACTGAACCATACGGCATTCGGTTCTTTGGCGCTGACCATCAGGTATTAGAGGAACTACACCATCAAGTTTTGCAATTTCAAATGCTACCTGTTCATCTCAGTCCACAACATCGGGTTTTGTACGCCTCACAACCAGACAAAACAGTTGCTCTCGAGGAATGGCAAACCCTACGCCCAGAAATAGAGGATGAACTGATTGTTGAACGCAATTTGCACAAAGATTGGTGGGAAGCCGTGGGGCGTTTACCAGTGCAACTCGAGCCAGTGCTGCATTGTTGTGAGCTTCGTGGGGTTGTTCTCGAGTTATACGCTTTTGCGCCAATTGGTGCGACGTGGCGCATCATCGAAAACAATGATTTTGAGCATTGCCATGATGTCAGTCTTGAGCCTCAGCAGATTGCCCTACGCCATCCAAACCGTTTTGACGGACGCGAAGTGATTGTTCGTTTAGAATGCGGTACGCACAACTTTGAAACCCGATTTGAGTATCAACCCAATTTACAAGAATGGCTCGAGTCCGAGTTGCCTTTTGGCATTGCTTGGGGGAGATTGTAAACAGCACTAGACCCTAAATTCCAAGGTATCCACAAGAATGCGGTACAGAATTTCGGGCAAATGTTCAAACGCATAGGGCATATAGACCCGCTCGAGCCACTGGTGATAATCGCGTCCCCACGGTCCAAGATTAACCACAGGTAACTGGGCTGGCAAGGTCAGAATTCGGGCAAGTGGCGCGGCAGTGTTGGCATTGACAAAAGCAATATCTTCAGGGTCAGCATGACCAAACCAACTCATGTCGCTGATGCCTCGAAAAAAACGGCGCGTTGCCACAGTTACGTTTAAGTCCTTTTGAACTTGCTCGAGGGTTTTTTGAATAATCTGCACAAATGGGTCGGTTTGTGGCAAAAAGGTACTTGGATAATGCAGCGAAGCAAAACCAAGCACCACGGCTGGTCCAAGTAAGCCGCTCTTATCCCAAAGCCAATTAAGAACCAATTGGCTCTGGCTTGGTAAATCTAATTTTGGCTCGAGTTGCTTGCAGAACTGCTCGAGTTGGTTGTCAAAGCCAGTTTGTTTTTGGCAGTGTTCCAACAAGTCTTGGTAGGTCAACACCAATGGACTTGCCCCATGCGCCGCTGATTTCTCGCCTAGTTTTTCGGCTCGGTTACGCAAAAACTGCAAAGCGCCGTCAATAGCATGTTTTGCTTCTCGAGTAAACCCTCCGAGGACTTCTTTGGCGCTTAAACCGTGGGTCAGTACATTGATACACAGCCAAGCTCGAGCCGGTGTGGTGACATCGTACTGCTGTTTTTGATCGCTTTGTTTTAAGGAAGTTGGCGGTGTGCCAATTTCACCAAAACTCTGGTCAGTTAAGCGCGGATTGACTTCAAAATTCATACTTAAAGCACTGGCTAAGAAATTGGCGTTGATGCCGTCCAGCGCATAACCCGCGTGGGTATCCACACCGATCACCAATGCCGAAACCAAGAGTTTACCAACGCTGCCTAAGTACAAGGCTTGTCCAGCCGAGCCGTCCCCTGTGTCGGAAGTGGCATCAAGATTGATCACCCCCACCACCTCTAAATCGAGGTCTGTCAGGATACTCGAGGCAACTCGAGCGCCATGGGAGCGGTCTTCTTCGTCGGCGACAGCCAAAAATAGAACATTGCCAACCCGATTATTCAGGGCAGCAAAACCGTACAAGGCGGTTAAGCCAGCCGCTAAACCAGCTTTCATATCCAACAAGCCCCGCCCGGGTAGATACAAACCACTTTCTAAATCGTGTAGGGCGCGGTGTTCGGCTTGACTTCGGGCGTTTTGGCGCAAATCCTCGATAATTTTTTGCTGTAGTAGCTCGGGAGAAAACGCCCAAGGTTGCAAAGGACCATAATTATCAGTGCTGACCACATCGTAATGTCCAGTCAAGACCACGGTTTTGCGTCCGGAAC
>JAYWHB010000200.1:0-1562 GCA_043777915.1 Deinococcales bacterium | reverse complement strand
TAGTCCATTCTCTAATTTTACGACCTTTGTTTCGTGTACTGCTAAAGCCTTCGCCTGAAGGCGAGGGTTTCAATACCCCCCGAAGCAGACAATGACCTCCAGCAAGTGCTATTGCGCTTGGCTTCCAAAGGGTTACTTAAACGCCTTGTCTATGACGAAGCCCACTGTTTATCGGATTGGGGACATGATTTTCGCCCTGATTACTTACGGGTCAAAAGTAAAATTGCCGAGATTGGCTTGAAGTTACCAACGGTTTGCCTGACTGCCACCGCCACTCAAGCTGTGCGTGATGATTTGCAGAAAAATCTAAAACTTACTGCACCAATTGAGGTCTGGGACAGTAGTAACCGCCCTAACATCGAATATCATGCCGAGAAATTTTCAGGCGAACGCGATGACCGCAGTAAGCTCCGTAGCACCATCCAAATCCTGACTTGGGCAGCAGACAAGTATAAAGACGATTACGCGATTATTATTTATGTATCCACCCGCAAAAAAGCCGAAACGGTGGCTCGAGCTTTAAGCACTTACACTGGGCAAGTAATTGAAGCCTACCACGGTGGTTTATCAGCAGTGATTCGCAGTGAAATCCAAGACCATTTTATCGAAGGCACAAACAAAGTGATTGTTGCCACCAACGCTTTTGGCATGGGCGTAGACAAAGCCAATGTCCGAGTGGTGATTCATTTTGAGCCACCAAGCAACATTCCCGCTTATGTTCAAGAAGCTGGACGGGCAGGGCGTGACCATCAACCAGCCTACGCGGTACTGATGCACTCGAGCCGAGATTGGAGCTTGCACGAGTACATCGGGCAGCTTGGGCAGCCTCAAAAGCATCATGCCGAAGCCTTGCTCGAGTTATTACGCAAATATAAAGGCACAATCCGAATGTACAACGATAAAATCCAAGAAGCCATTAACGAAATTTTAAGCACCGACGAACAAAAAGCTGACCTCGAGCCAGAAGGGGTGCTGTGGTTACTGAACACCATGCAGCAAAGCAAATTGCTTGATTACACCTATGAACTTGGGAAAGCTCGAATCGTCATCGGTCAGTGGTCTGTACTTAAAGACTTGGGTGCAGAAAATCTTGCCAGTCTCGAGAAACTAAAAATTACGCAAAGCAGCAAAGCCCGTCAGCATTGGATAGACTTTACGGAATTACCAAAAGCCGAAGCCAATGCTTTAAGCGATGCTCTACACGAACTGCGCCGCCAAATAGATGACCCTTCGTTATTGTTTGCAACTTTTGAACCAAGCATCGAAATTCAAATGGGTACAAACCCAGATTTAACTGAATTTGCCCAAGTGATCGAAAAGCGTTTCAAAGAAAGGCAAATTGGTATACAAGCTATTAAGCAATACGCCAGTGTCAGTGCTTGCAAACGCGATTCACTCTTAAAAGTTTTTGCCGAACGAGCCGACCCAAAACGCGACAAAGAAACTTGTTGTGGCAATTGCAATAACGATTACAAGCCTTGGTCAGATACACCACGCATCACCGATGAGGAAATCGTACAAATCCTCAAACCAAACCGTGCCATTCTCGAGTTTTTACGTGA
>JAYWHB010000199.1:0-4460 GCA_043777915.1 Deinococcales bacterium | reverse complement strand
ATTTAGAGACCGTTCTGGCAGGCTTAAGGGCTGTTCCTCTACCTGGACATGCGCCCGGGCAACTCGGCTACTTTCTCGAGACCAGTAAAACCCTATTTGGTGGTGACTGCTGCGTCAACATTCTTGGGTTACGTGCGCCGATAGCCGCCTTTACACCCGATATGCCCGAAGCCAAACGCAGTTTGCTGGTTGCCGCCAAACTCGAGCCGCAAAATTTAATTATTGGACACGGCAACCCCATTCTTGGGGTGGCAGCAGGAGCGCTCGAGACTTTGGCAAATAGACTGAATTCAAAATCCTGATTTTGCGGCTTTTGCAGCTTCTGCGTGTATACTTTATTTATGACTGCTCCGCATGATTTACTTTCAATTCAAGAAGTGGCTCGTTACTTACGCCTCAGTGATGACACGGTACGTCGTCAGATTCAAGCTGGCGATTTACCCGCTATTCGTATTGGCACAACTGCAACAGGACGCGCTCGTTACCGAATCCCCAGCAGCGCTATCGAAAAAATAATTGGTGGAAATGTGGGACAACAAACTTGGAAAACCATGTTTGCCCACATGTCCGAAGACGAAATTGAAACACTGATAGACGAAGCTGTGCAATGGTCAAGAAGTCAAGAAACTGCAAAATCAGAAATGATTAGTTTGCCTGAACCTTCCGCCCAAACCTTAAAAAATCGTTTTAAGCAACCATGACCACAACTGTACACAAGTGGATTCCAGACATCAATGTTTTGCTGAGTGGAGCAACCAATCCACACGGAATCCCAAGAAAAATCTTTGAAGCGGCTTGCGAATTTCGGATTATATTTGTCCTCACCGACGAGCATTACATCGAAATGCAGCGTATCCTCAGTTACGAAAAAGTGCTTCGACTTGGACAAGATTCCTTTACCCCAGCCAGTGCCTTTGGCTTAGCCGCGACGTTATCCCGAATAGCTGAGCATCACTCGAGACTCGAGCATTATGAATGGACAAGCTGTTCCGACCCAAAGGACTGGTATTTACTCGATTTGTTGCTCACTTCAAATGCAACTGGAATCATCACCAAGGATAAACATTTGCTCGGCTTAAAAAGCAAATTGGGTTTACCGATTTTTCGACCCGAAGACATCCAATTGTGAGCTAAGACCAGTTGATTTTGTTCTGTATAGCGCAGGATGTAATATATGCAAAGCACAATTCCTAAAGTTTCCGGGCAAAAACCTTTATCTAGCAGTACCGTTTTATGGGGTGGAATTGCTTTTAGCTTCCTTTTCACGGCTTTAATCTGGTTTCTTGGAGACCGCTTAAACAGCATTCGACTCGCGCCAGATACGGGTGTGGCACATTATTACTGGAAACTACCTGAACCGACTTTTTGGACACGGGCTTCAGTTTGGGTGTTGTATGTGCTGCATCAAGTCGCCATTTGGTGGACGATTTGGTACGCCCAAACCAAGGTTGGCAAGTACACCAATGGACTGCATAAAATAAATATTATTGCACTGGGCTTAAATGCGCTATTTATTACCCTGCATTTGGTGCAAACCCATCTGTTTTACGATGGTCTGGCACAAGATGTCAGTATCTTCTCGAGCCAAGGCAGTGTGATTGTGTTGCTGGTAATGGTGCTAATTATGGAAAATAAACGCCGAGGGATGTTTTTTGGTAAACCTGCGCCGCTCAGTACCGAAGTGGTTAATTTTGTTAAAAAGTACCACGGGTATTTTTTTGCTTGGGCAACCATTTACACCTTTTGGTATCACCCAATGGTCAGCACCCCCGGGCATTTGATTGGTTTTATTTACACCTTTTTACTAATTCTCCAAGGCAGTCTGTTTTACACCCGCTCACACGTCAACCGTTGGTGGACTTTTTCGCTCGAGTTTAGTGTTTTACTGCATGGCACGTTGGTAGCGGTTGGACAAGGTAATAATATCTGGCCCATGTTTGCCTTTGGTTTTGCGGGTATTTTGGTGGTGACACAACTGTACGGACTTAAAATTCCGCAGTGGTCACGTTTTGCAATCCTAGGAATTTACTGTGCTGTGGCTTTATTTGTCTATTCTGGTCGAGGTTGGGGCAAACTGAACGAAATCATTCGTATTCCAGCCATAGATTACATACTGGTTTTTGTTTTAACTGGTTTGGTCTGGCTTGGGCTTTGGGTTGCTAAAAAAATCAATCCAAAACTGAACTTCACCTCGAGCAAATCCGAAATTGCCTAAGCTCGAGCAAATCCGAGGTCGCGTTTGTCTCGAGTAAATCCGATGTCGCGTTTACCTCGAGTAAATCCGAAATTGTGCAGTAACATCAAATATGTTATATTCTATCCATGAGCAGCACAGCATTTTTTAGTTATCCTCGAGCAATTTAGGCTCGAGTTCAGTCTGTTTTCTCGCGCCCCGATAATGTACGGGGCTTTTTTATGGGGTTCAAATGACAAATTTAAGTGTAGCAGAACAAATAGAAATAATTCGGCGCGGTACGGTTCATCTTCAACCGCTTGAAGAATTAAAAACCAAACTCGAGTCTGGGCGGCGTTTAATTGTTAAACTCGGTTGCGACCCAACCCGTCCAGATTTACACCTTGGTCATGCAGTGGTGCTGCGTAAAATGCGTTTGTTTCAGGATTTAGGACATAAAGTGATTCTGATTATTGGCGATTTTACGGGCATGATTGGCGACCCAAGTGGCAAGAGTAAAACCCGTCCACCACTGACACTCGAGGAGACAAGGGCAAACGCCAAGAGTTACCAAGAACAAGCGCTGCTGATTCTCGATGCTGACCCCGATAAACTCGAGATGCGTTTTAATTCCGAGTGGTTACAAGAGATGCGCTTTGAAGAAGTAATTCGGCTTAGTGCCAAGTACACCGTGGCGCAAATGCTGACTCGAGAAGATTTTAATAATCGGTACAGCAACGGCACACCAATCAGTCTGCACGAACTGTACTACCCACTGGCACAAGCCCAAGACAGTGTAGCCATCAAAGCAGACATTGAACTTGGCGGCACTGACCAACTTTTTAATTTAATGGTTGGGCGTGATATTCAACGCGAATCTGGTCTCGAGCCACAAATCGTGCTGACCACACCGTTGTTGGTTGGACTTGATGGTGTGGAAAAAATGTCCAAGAGCTTAGACAATTACATTGGAATCTCGGAAAAGCCAGATGTGATGTTTTCTAAACTGATGAAAGTCCAAGACAGCAGCCTAAAAGATTACCTGACTTACTGCACCAATCTCGAGGTGGATGAGACACTTGCACTTGGCATGGTCGAAGCCCACCGAGTTCTAGCAAGGGCAGTGGTGGCAGAATTTCACGGAGCAGCCGAAGTCAGCGCCGCCGAACAACGTTACGACAATGTTGCTAAGGGCGGTATACCGACGCAAATACAAGAAATTATTGTGTCAGCCGAGGAATTTATGAACGGTAAAATCAGTATTATCCGCTTAGCGGTACTATCTGGCTTTGCCTCGAGCAACGGCGAAGCCAAACGCATGATTCAAAATAAGGGCTACAAACTCAATTCTGAAACCATCACCGATGAAAAAATGATGTTTGAGTTAAATGAAGCTGTGGTACTGCAAAAAGGTAAAAATGATTTTAAGCGTTTAACTCGAGAGTAACATTTCAAACTTGGGTGTCCTGCATTGCTGGCATGTCAATTTCTTTAACCACCGTCTGACGGCTCATCTCTAAAATCGTTCGGGTTAAATTCACAATGTCAATTGGTGGAATCAAAAAATCGGTGCTGACATTGCCATCCCAGCCAATACTTCCGGGGTTGATGATCGTTACACCAATTCGGTCTTGGCGCAGGGTTTCACGCAAACTATGCGCCACGCCACGCAGCCCAAATTTTGTGGCATTATAGGCAACTTCGGACATGGCGGCATTCTCGAGACCGTTGATCGAGCCAATTAGAATAATTCTTGGGTTACTCGAGTATTTTAGCATCGGTAAAAAGGCTTGGGTGAGTAAAATCGGGGCAGTTAAATTCAGTTCGATAATGCTCCGTGTTTCGGCTTCTGGCACAGCTTCAAATTGATAGTCTCTCGAGAATGCGGTGCTTTCCCAAGTACCAGCATTATGAATCAAGACATCGAGTTCTGGCACTTGGGCAACAATTTTCTCGTGTACATCGGGGGCAGTTAAGTCCGCCTTGAGCCAAATGCGCTGCACTTGGTCTTGGAGTTCCAAAGTGTTTGGTTTTGTTCTCGAGACCAAATAAAGCGTGTCAGATGTTCGCCCAATGTATTTTGCGTAGGCTTCGCCTAGCCCTTTGGATGCACCTGTAATCAAAATGTTCATGTGGGTAGTTTACGGCAATTTGAGGCTTGACTTCATATCTTTGATGAGAATGGCGATGAACGAGTCCCACATCGGCTGTCTGAACGAGTCCCACATCGGCTGTCTGAACGAGTCCCACATCGGCTGTCTGAACGAGTCCCACATCGGCTGTCTGA
>JAYWHB010000198.1:0-4463 GCA_043777915.1 Deinococcales bacterium | reverse complement strand
CTAGACTGATTTGTAATGGCTGAACGTTAATGGTGAGAGAAGCGCTTTTACTTGGGTCAGCAACACTCGTCGCGGTAATCGTGGCAGTTGTGGCACTGTTTAAGCTGTTCGCGGCGCTATATAAACCTGTACTGCTAATGCTGCCACTTGAGGCGCTCCAAGTCACACCACGAAATAAGTAATCATTTTCAACTCGAGCCGATAATTGCTGTTTAGCTCCCGCCGTCATGGTGGTGTTTGGTACGGCTACCCTGACCAAAAGCGGTTGAACTGTTAAATTCGCCGAGACAGTCTTGCTTGGATTGGCTACACTCGCGGCGGTGACTGTGACCGTTGTGGCAGTAGCAACATTTGGCACAGTATAGACACCACTTGCGTTGATACTGCCGATGTTTGGGCTTAGCGTATAAGTCACACCAGTTGTTGAACCACCCAGCACCCGTCCGGTCAGTTGAATGGTTTGTCCTGGGTAGGCTTGGTTAGTCGGCAGGACGAAGCGCAATTGCACTGGGGTGACGGTCAGGGTAATTGAGGCTTGTTTGCTGTTGTCTGCCAGACTGGTCGCCGTGATGGTGATGGGGGTATTGGCAGTGATTGAATTTGGAGCGCTGTACAAGCCTGTACTACTGATGCTGCCAATGCTTGACGATAGACTCCAAGTCACGCTTTGGTTACTTGGGGCATTGCCAATTTGACTACTTATTTGCAAGGTACTGCCAGCACTGACGGTATTACTGGCAGCCGAGACTTGGACTGCAATTGGAAGTAAGGTCAATCCCCAACTGGCGGTTTTACTCGAGTCCGCTAAGCTGGTCGCCGTAATCGTAATTGGTGTGCTGCTGAAGGTATTTGGGGCAGTGTACAGACCACTGGCATTGATTGTACCTGCCGAAGCAGTATAGGTCACACCAGTGTTGGCTAAGGTATTTTCAACCCGACTGGTGAATTGGGTACTTGCACCAACCGCGATGGTGGTGACTGGAGCGGCGATCCGAACCGCGATGGTATTTAACGGCAAGGTTATCTGCGCGGTTTTGCTCGAGTCCGCTACGCTGGTAGCAGTGATGACCGTGGCTTGATTGGTGGCACTGGTTGGTGCGCTGTACAGACCACTGGCAGCAATTGAACCTTGATTCGCACTCCAAGTCACACCACGGTTGAGGTAATCACCGCTAACCAAAGCTGATAATTGAATTTTTGCACCGACCGTGACTGCACCAACTGGACTGGCGATTTGCACATTCAATGGCTCGAGGCTGATTTGCTTGGTGGCTAGAACAACTGGATTGGCTTTGCTGGTGGCAGTAATGGTAATTGCACCACTGGGAATTTGGGCAGGAGCAGTGTACAAACCACTGGAGTTGATACTGCCGTAGTTCGCGCTCCAAGTCACCCCTTGGTTACTGCCATCATTGGTCACTCGAGCTGAGAACTGCATTGGTTGCCCTAAACGCAAGGTGCTGCTGGGACTGGCGATTTGCACACTTAATGGCTCGAGCGGCAAGACCAAACTCTGGGTATTACTTGGATTTAAGACACTGGTGGCAGTTACGGTGATTGCGCCATTCGGGGTGCTGGGTGAAACTGTACCCACTGGCACGGAATTAGGGGCAGTCAGTACACCAGCAGTTGACACAGAACCATAATTGCTACTCCAAGTCACACCTTGATTGGTGTCGTCGTTTAAGACTCGAGCCGACAATTGGGTTTGACCACCCAAACGGACTTGCTGGGTTGGACTGGCAAGACGCACTTCAAGCGGACGGATACTCAGGGTTTGGGTGGCTTCCACGGCTGGGTTGAGAACACTCTTGGCGGTCACAACAATCGCGCCAGTTGGCAGGGTACTTGGGGCGCTGTAGACACCATCGGGGCTGATACTTCCAGCATTCACGCTCCAAGTGATTCCACTTTGGGTGGTATCCCCATCGACTTGCGCCACTAAACGCAACGAACCACCAGCCGTGACACTGGTGACTGGGGTGACAATCCGAATTTCTAAAGGCTGAATTGGTAATTGCAGTGTGGCAAGCACATTAGGGTTCGCCACACTTCGAGCAGTAATAACGGCGTTTTGGGCTGTGGCAATCGCACTTGAAGCGGTGTACAAACCACTGGCTGTAATTGTGCCACTGCTGGCAGTCCACGTCACGCCTTTATTGGAGCGGTCATTGTTGACTTTAGCCGAGAGTTGCACTTGGTTACTGGCTTTTAAGCTGCTGATTGGACTGGCAATTTGGACTTGCAGGGTTGGTTTGACGGTGATGCTGACACTCGAGGATTTACTTGGGTCAGCCCGACTGGTGGCAGTTAGAGTCACATCCGTATCTTGGTCAATTTCGCCTGGGGCGGTGTAAAAACCACTGGGGAGGATTTGTCCTAAACTGGCAGTCCAATCAAACCCAGTATTGTTCCAATCATCAAGTAAGGCTGCGAGTTGAGTGCTATCGGTGGCATCAAGATTTGGCAATGGGGTGTAGGCGGTGATATTGAGTGGAATCACTTGCACCATCACACTGGCTTCTTTGCTTGGATCAGTGATGCTTTTGGCGGTAATCGCCACAGCCGTTGGTGCAGTCAGGACGCTGGGCGCAGAGTAAACACCATCTGCACTGATCGTTCCAATCGTGGCTGTCCACGTCACACCACGTCCAGTTTTATCGTGCAGCACTTTAGCCGCGAGTGCCAGAGGTTCAGTGGCTCGAATTGCCGTGCTAGGCGTGGCAAGTTTTACTTCAATCGCTTTTAAGGGAATTTGAATCGTGGTGCTGCGGGTTGGATTAGCCATACTGGTCGCTGTGACCGTCGCAAAACCATCGGTGATGTTACTGGCTGGGGCGGTGTACACCCCTTGGGCATCAACATTACCAATATCAACCGCATAGGTCACGGAATCTGGTACTGCTGTAAAATCAACCTTGGCATGAAGCTGCACTTGATCCCCTGCCCGCAAAGCTTGGGTTGGCGCAACGGCTGTGACACGAGGGGCTTTTAAGGCGATGACCAAACTCTTTGTTTTACTGGGGTCGAGTTTTGACTTCACTACAATACTTGTACTCGCATCAACTGGAATACTGGTCGGCGCGGTATAAAGTCCTTCGGGAGTAATCTCACCACTGGCTGCTAAGTACGTCACACCCTTACCAGTTGGATCATTTTGGACAAAACTGGCAATTTGGATGGTTTGACCAGCCATCAATTCAGTCACTGGGGTTGACGCGGTGACTTCAATATCGGTTTGGGTATTTGGGTTTTCAACATCAGTCGCAAAAACAAGGGTCTTAATCAAGTTGCCACGGTCATCGTAATACATATGCGTGGTCTTGCCCGTTGGTTCACTCATGTAACCAAGCGCCCCGCTTTTAACATAGGCATATTTCCAAATCAGTTCGCGGTCTGTAGCACCAACGGGGCTAACATCTTTCACCCTTCGTTCTCGTAAACGCCCAAGGGTATCGTAATGGTAATTGGTGACTTTAGCGGTGGTTGTACCTGTGCTTGGTGTTTCAGTGATTTTCACCAAACGTCCTTGGTATAGGTTAGAGGTCTCATAGGTGTAAGTTGTTGTGGCTTTACCCGCTTCTTTGACCTCGGTCAGTTCGTCATTGGTACTGTTATAGGTATACTCGGTTTCTCGAGTACCGTTTGCCCCGTCGCGGGTGATCTTTTTAATCAAGGCTCGGTAGCCTTGATTGGGACGTTGCACCTGATCATAAGTAAAGATGGTTTTACGGGTTACTTCTGCGCCACGACCATCATCTGCTTTGAAGCGAATCTCTTTAATCACTCGGGCATTTGATGGCGAAAGGTTTTCATAACTAAATTCGGTACGGCGCACATACCCTTTGGTGACATCTTGGTCACTAAAGTAATTGAGGGCATCCAGTGTTTGGGCATTCAGGTCATCATTCCATTTATAGGTGGTGGTACGACCATACTCATCACTGACGGTGGCAATTCGACCTGAATGGGTTCGGTTTTGTGCAGTTTCCTCGCTCGAGAGTGGTTCATAGGTGATTTCAGTGCGTGGTGAATTGTTGGCATCACCATCAACATCAGGTGTGGCTAATTTGGCGCTGCGAAATTGTTGATTCTGACTCTGCGTAAAATCAAGGTAATGACCATCTCTTGAAAAGGTATGACGTGTTCCACTGGCATCAAAAAAATGGGCAATCGCGGTGTTCGCACCACGTAAATGCAGCACAATCCAATCGGCTGAGTATCTTGTTCCAGGCAGGGGTTGAGCGCGATAAAAGGCTACGTTTACTCCAGCATTCTGATAACGCACCAACCAACTTGGGGCAGTTGTAAAATCAGGGGTGGCTCGAGTAAAACTTGAACCACTCCCATCACCACTAAACAACGCAAAACCTTCTGGTGCAGTTGTTAAATCTGTCTTAAACCCCTCGAGCCGCAACCTTGCCGATAATGACCAGTTATCATCAAGATTCTCAGCTTGTTTC
>JAYWHB010000197.1:0-1567 GCA_043777915.1 Deinococcales bacterium | reverse complement strand
CCCGAATGTCCCTCTTTCGCTGAAAATGCGTTTATGGCTTCGGGGCAATTTGTTTTTTTCTCGACTCATGTTAGCCACCCTCAAAAACGTTTTTATCCCTTGTTTCTTCAAATAACCATTCTGGAATTTTCAGTGGGTATTTTCCTGTCATACAAGCATAACAATGTCCAGTGTCAGCTTTTGGTACATCGGTGTTGCTAATCGCTGCCCGTAAGCCTTCCTCAGAAATATATGCCAGACTGTCCGCCCCAATATGCACCCTGATTTCCTCGAGACTGCGGTTATGGGCGATTAGCTGCCCGCGTGTTGCCATGTCCACACCCATGAAACATGGGTGGCGAATCGGAGGACATGCCACCCGCAAATGAACCTCTTTAGCACCTGCATCGCGCAATAACTTAACCAGTGGTCCAGAGGTCGTCCCGCGCACAATGCTGTCATCTATTAAAACAATCCGTTTACCCTCGAGATTAGCGCGTAATGGATTATATTTTAACTGCATTCCAATTTCACGCAAACTCTGGTCTGGGGTGATAAACGTGCGTCCGATATAGCGATTTTTAATCAGTCCTTCGGTGTACGGAATACCACTTTCTAAACTGTAACCAATGCCATGTGGAGTGGCACTATCTGGCACTGCCACAACAATATCGGCTTCGACAGGGGCTTCCTTTGCCAGTCTACGTCCGATGCGTTGACGCACATCATGAACCACATTGCCCTCGAGATTGGTGTCTGGACGCGAAAAATAGACATATTCAAAGCTGCACATCGCCAGTTGCTTGCTATGCTCGAGTTTGAGGCTGGTCACACCACGCTGGTCTATGCGAACAATTTCGCCCGGTTCAATATCGCGCACAAATTCTGCACCGATGGTATTGAGAGCGCAGGATTCAGAAGCAAAAACCCAGCCGCCTTCGAGTTTGCCAAGGCACAATGGACGCAGTCCTTGCGGGTCACGGACACCATAAATCGCATCTTTGGTCAGCACTCCGAGGGTGTATGCGCCTTCGGCTTCGAGCATAAAACTGATCAGTTGCGATTGCCAGAAATCCACATCTTTGATATTCACACTCGAGCCATCTGAGGTTTTGACTCGAGCCGTTTCAAAGCCACTTAACTGGGTTGGGACTGCCAACATATAAGTCAGCACCTCAGAATCCGAAGTGCTGCTTAAACCACCGCCGCGCTCAAGCAGACGTTTACGCAGGGTGTGGGCATTGGTCAGGTTGCCGTTGTGCGCCACTGACAATGCCCCATGCAGGGTTTGAATCAGGTATGGCTGGGCATTTTTAACATGGCTCGAGCCTGTGGTGCTGTAGCGGGTGTGTCCGATGGCGTGTGTACCTTGGAGCATCTCGAGGTGTTCTTCCTTAAAGACCTGAGAAACCAAACCCATGTCCTTATGAATCTTGGCGGTCTGACCATCGGAACTGACAATCCCAGCACTTTCTTGTCCTCGGTGCTGTAAGGCGTACAAAGCGAAAAAAGCCAGCCGTGGTACGTCGCGGCTTGGCGCGTAGACGGCAAAAACCCCGCATTCTTCGTGCGGTTTATCATCGTGTAA
>JAYWHB010000196.1:0-12680 GCA_043777915.1 Deinococcales bacterium | reverse complement strand
GTTACCTGCTGGAGTGAATCTTATTAAATTTAGGAAAGACTTGCAGGACACGCTAAATCTCGGAGTTAAAGCAGCCTAAAACATTCCGAACTATTGTAGGAGAAAAAATATGATTATTGCAACTCAACCCCAAACACTGGTTCAAAAACTTTACCCTCAAAACAACTTGACAAAGAATCTGCTACTAATCGCAACAGCCAGTTTGCTGATTGCAGTCTTAGCCCAAATTTCGATTCCACTTCAGCCCGTGCCTGTGACTGGTCAAACATTGGGGGTGTTTCTGGTTGCACTTGCCTTAGGCTGGCGCTTAGGCACACTAGCCATTGGTTTGTACTTACTCGAGGCAGCCATTGGTTTACCCGTGCTGGCGGGCTTCTCAGGTGGTTTAACCCCACTTACGGGTGCAACCGCAGGGTACTTATTTGGGTTCATTCTGGCAGGTTTAGCGGTTGGTTATTTAGCTGACAAGGGCTGGACAAAATCACCTATTCTGATTGGAGTAGCCATGCTGATTGGAACAATTCTTATTTATATCCCCGGACTTTTGTGGTTACGTTTTGCCATCCCTGCACTTTCAAGTCTCGAATCCCTGTTGGCAGCCGGATTTACCCCTTTTATTTTGGGGGATAGCCTCAAAGCTGTGCTTGCGGCAGTCTTACTGCCAAGCGCATGGGCGTTGTTGGGTAAGCGTTAAATTCAAATTCTGGGGATAAAAAAATTATCCTTGTAAGTCAACTCAAGAAGCCCTATGCTCAAACCATGAATTTAGAAATGGCTCGAGTGATTCTTTTTGTGCGCGACATCAAACTGGTTGCGGCTTTTTACCGCGACACACTGGGTTTAGCACAAAAAATCTGTAGTGATGACCCTAAAGACTGGCAGGAATTTGTGGCTGGAGGCGTGACCATTGGGCTGCATCTATCAGATGTGCCAAAGCCAAGGCGAATCGCCACAAAAATTGTCTTTTACGCCTCCGATGTCAAAACCACCAAGCAGCAACTCGAGGCTCGAGGGGCAAAACTTGGGCGGGTGCTAAAAACCCAAGAATTTGAATTCTGCAACGGCACAGACCCAGAAGGCAATCCGTATTCAATCTCGAGCCGAAATTAAGGGCAAATATCTGCCACAATCTGGTCTGGAATTGGAAAAAATTGTGATTTTGCACTGCCAATTCGGTACTGAATGAGGGGTTGTGAAATAAACGTATCATAGCGTTTTCCAGCCTCTCGGGGACGTTTATTCAGTTTGCAATTAAAAGAACTTTTGAAACTCGCGGCGACAATTGCAGCCCCAAAACCACGCGAAGGCAGAACTTTTAAGCTCAGGCTGCCAGAATTCTCGAGTTTCGTGCCGTTAGGTGTGCCTTTTGCGCCGTTTATAACCCAAGTTTCGATGTTGGTAAAGAAATTAGATTCATAACGCGGATTGAGCAGCACACGGTCAGCGCTTACGCCGCTTGGGGCGAATAGGATTTTTTCTATTGTGATGGTATCTGGTGAATCATTAAAAATTTGCATGGCTAAAAACAAGGCATCACTGGGTTGTTGTTGCAGACGCTCATAGGAAAGTGGATATTTGGCTAAAGGCTTTAGGTACAACACCCTCGAAGGGGCAACCGCCACACTCGAGCCGTTGATTTTGACCGTGTTAAAAGTTACATCCAAACCAACTTTAGGATTGATGTTAAGTTCTAAATTGCGTTTACCAAAAGCATCCACGATTTTCCAGTTTTTAAGCGGTAAACCCGTCACTGAAACACTTTTGATGTCATTATTGGTACTCGAACCCGGTTTACCGCCAAACGGGTCGTTCGGCACAAGCGGTTGTGGGATTTCGTAGTACAACTGCCACGCGTCCCCTCCTTCCCAGTCGTGCAGAAAATGAACTCGAGGCTCGAGTTTTGGGACTGGCGCAGCCAAGGCAGTCACACCAAAAATAATCAGTAAGAATCGTTTCATATTCCTAGGCTGGTTTTACTAAAGAGCGCCGCGCCAACAAAACCAGCCGCCGCGATATTTTCTTGTGCGCCTTGTTCGCGGTTGACCACATAAACAATTCGCTCGACACTTGCGCCAAGTTCAACCAATAAATTGGCAGCACGAATGGCTTGGGCAGCCGTGGTTAGCACATCTTCAATCAAGGCGATTTTGGCATTTTCGGGGAGTACCCCTTCGATCAGTTTGGCTGTACCGTATTCCTTAGCCCCTTTGCGGACAATCACAAAAGGCAGCCCTGTCTCGAGCGACACGGCGGTTGCCAGTGGCACAGCCCCTAATTCTACCCCTGCCAAACAGGTAATTCCTTCGGGAAGCAAACCCGCCAAGCCAATCGCAAGGTCACGCAATAACTTTGGTTCGGTGCAAAAACGGTATTTATCCATGTAATACCGACTGCGCTGCCCACTCGAGAGCAGAAAATCCCCTTCGAGATACGCCGCTTTGACCAATCTTGCCCCAACTTCTTCTTTGTTAAATGACATAACTCATCATACCTTGACTCGAAGCAATAGCACATATGCTAAACTTAAGTGGTCAAACAAATTATTATTGAGCGCCAAGCGCTCGAGGGGGCGTTTCATTGCAACTCGAGGGAAATAACATCATTCACGCTGCTCCAGAGGTCGTTTTTGCCGCACTGCAAGACCCCCAAATGCTTGCCAAATGTGTACCAGGTGTCAAAAAACTCGAGATTGAATCCGAGGGTGTGTTCAAAACCACTTTGGAGGTTGCAGTTGGTCCAGTCAAAGGCACATTTAACGGTAAAGTCAGTGTTTTGGATATGGTCTTAAACCAAGCTCTGACCCTAAAAGTCGAAATGCGAGCGCCGGTTGGCATTGCCAGTGCCATTGGCAGAGTCACGCTACACCCAGAAGATTCCGCTACTCGAGTTCATTGGAGCGGCGAACCACAACTTGGGGGCATGATTGCCAGTGTCGGAGCGCGTTTAATTGGTGGGGTTGCCAAAGCCCAAGCTGATTTATTTTTTAGCAAACTCGAGCAGGAGCTAAAAACGGAGGAAGCGCGAGTAGCCCGTGAGGTGCTGTCTTACGAGCAAGAAGGATAAAAGAGGAAAGAGGAAAAGCCCACCGTAGGGGCGAGGCTTGCCTCGTCCAACCCACCAGTGATTGATTTTTCAAAGCACAAAACCGTATCGAGCCAAAAGTTTTTGTCCACACGTCCAAAAGGAGTTGTTATGGCAGACAAAGTTCCAATTAGCATCAGCGTCAACGGCACAAAGCACTCGAGTCTGGTTGAGCCACGCACGCTGCTAGTGCAGTATTTGCGTGAACATCTGAATTTGACAGGTACACATGTCGGTTGCGATACCAGTCAATGTGGCGCTTGTACGGTGCATTTGGATGGCATGGCAATTAAGTCCTGCACGATGTTTGCAGTCCAAGCCAACGGCTCGAGTGTCACGACCATCGAAGGGATAGGCGAAACCGGCAATCTGCACCCCTTACAAACAGGATTTTGGGAAATGCACGGCTTGCAATGTGGTTTTTGTACCCCCGGTATGATCATGAGCGCCGCCGATTTACTTAAGCACAATCCAAAACCCACTGAATCCGAAATTCGTCATGGACTCGAGGGGAATTTTTGTCGTTGCACCGGTTATCACAACATTGTCCGAGCAGTCCAGCACGCCAGTGGGCAAATGGTCGCACAAGCTGCCGACGATTAGAGGCAGGTCAAAGGGTTGTCGCTTTTAACCTTTGCCTTTTGCCTTTCGCCTCTCCGAAGGAGATTTATGTCACAAAAATTTGTTGGTCAAGCCATGAAGCGCGTTGAAGACCCGCGTTTTATCACTGGTGCGGGTAATTACACCGATGATATTGCGGTGCTTGGCATGGTTCATGCGGCAATGGTTCGCAGTCCTTATGCCCATGCGAAAATAAAAAGTATTGACTCGAGTGCCGCGCTTGCCTTAGCGGGTGTGCTGGCAGTTTTAACGGGTAAGGATTTGGTTGGGGCGGGAATCAACCCGATTCCGACAGGTTGGTTGTTGCCAGACTTAAAAATCTCGGCACACCATGCGATTCAACCCGAAGAAGTCAATCATGTCGGTAACATTGTGGCGGTGGTGATTGCTGAATCTAGGGCTATTGCTGAGGATGCGGTTTCGCTTGTGGAAGTAGACTACGATGTTCTCGAGAGTCTGTCTTTAGGTTCAGATGCGCTGGCAGAAGGCGCGGTTCAAGTTCACCCAGAAGCCCCGGGCAATATGGCTTTTGATTGGAACATTGGCGACTCGGCAGCCGTTGATGCCGAATTTGCCAAAGCCGATAAAATCATTCGGCTCGAGTTAAAAAATCAGCGTTTGGTGGCAAATGCCATTGAACCACGGGCGAGTCTCGCCGAGTACAAACGGGCTGGCGAGGAATATACGCTCTACACCACCAGTCAAAATCCGCATATTCACCGAGTCATGATTGGTGCGTTTATTATGGGTATCCCAGAGCATAAACTGCGGATTGTCAGCCCAGATGTTGGCGGCGGATTTGGCAGTAAAATTTTCCAGTACCCCGAAGAAGTGATTGTGCTATTCGCCGCTAAAAAAGTGGGTCGTCCAGTCAAATGGACAGCACGGCGTTCGGAATCTTTTGTTTCCGATGCACAAGGGCGCGACCATGAAAGTGTGGCAGAAGCGGCTGTCTCGAGTGATGGCAAACTGCTGGCGTTGCGGGTGGATACAATTGCAAATATGGGTGCGTACCTGACAACGTTTGCCCCAGCCGTGCCAACCTATTTGTACGGCACGTTATTAAACGGTACATACAAATGGAATGCGATTCACTGCCATGTTCGCGGCGCGTATACCAATACTGTCGGTGTGGATGCGTACCGTGGCGCGGGACGACCAGAAGCGACCTACCTGATTGAACGGATTGTCAGCATGGCAGCCTTAGAGCTTGGTATGGATGCCGCCGAGATTCGTCGTAAAAACTTTATTCAACCCGATGAATTTCCGTATCAAACCCCTGTTGCCCTCGCTTATGACAGTGGCAATTACGAGCCAGCCCTAGACATGGCACTCGAGAAACTAGGCTATGCGGCGCTACGCACCAAACAAGCCGAAATGCGAAAACAAGGCAAGTACATTGGCATTGGCGTTTGCACTTATCTCGAGGCTTGCGGACTTGCGCCTAGTGCCTTGGTCGGTTCACTTGGCGCTCAGGCTGGACAATGGGAATCTGCACTGGTGCGCGTGGCTGCGACGGGTATGGTCGAAGTGCTAACTGGCAGCCACAGCCACGGACAAGGACACGAAACCGCGTTTGCCCAAGTTGTGGCAGATGAACTGCAAATTCCCGTCGAACACGTCAGTTTGGTTCATGGCGACACCGCCCGATTGCCGCACGGATGGGGCAGTTACGGCTCGAGAAGCGCCCCTGTCGGTTTAAGTGCGATTACTTTGGCTTGCCGTAAAATTACCGATAAAGCCAAGAAAATTGCAGCCCATTTACTCGAGGCAAGCAGCGAAGACATGGAACATGTAGATGGCAAATTTCAAGTCAAAGGCGTACCAGAACGCAGCAAATCGTTCTTTGATGTGTCTTTAATGGCGCACCTTGCCCATAATTACCCAGCCGACCTTGAACCCGGACTCGAGGCAACCCATTTTTACGACCCGAAAAACTTTGTTTATCCATTCGGTACGCACTTAGCGGTGGTTGAAATAGATTCTGACACGGGCAGTACCAAGTTAATTCGTTACGTCTGCGTGGACGACTGTGGACCGATTATCAATCCGTTAATTGCCGAAGGACAAGTGCATGGTGGAGTCGCCCAAGGAATGGGACAAGCCTTACTCGAGAACACGCTTTACGACAAGAGCGGACAGTTAATTAGTGGCTCGTACCTCGAGTACACCATGCCTCGAGCCGACGATATGGTACAACTCGAAATTGGGCATACCGTCACCCCAAGCCCGCACAACCCATTGGGCGTTAAAGGTATTGGAGAAGCTGGCACAATAGCCAGCACCGCCGCCGTTGCCAACGCGGTTATAGATGCCCTCGAGCCATTTGGAGTCAAGCACCTTGACATGCCGTATACTTCAGAAAAGATTTGGCGAATCATGCAGACTAAACTTGCCCAAGCCGCCGACGATTAACGAGGTGATGTGAATGGTACTCGAGAAAAAACTGAGTTTACAAGATTATTTTGAGCTTGAAAAAAATCTCGAGGTACGTCATGAATTTGTGGATGGGGAGTTAATTGAAATGGCTGGTACAACCAAAATCCACAATAAAATCATTCGTAACATGATGGTTGCCCTAGATGCTGCGACTCGTCGTGAAGGCTGTGAATTGTACAGCGAAACCATTAAATTACAAACCACCAGTGGCAAAATTCGTTACCCAGACATCATGCTCTGTTGCCAACCTTCCGAAGATGCCTACTTAGAGACCAGTCCTTGTTTTATAGCCGAAATTTTATCAGAAAGTACCGAAACCACCGATTACACCGCTAAGGTACGCGAGTACCTGGCTTTAGCAAATTTAGAGGGTTATGCGATTATCGCGCAAACCGAGCGTCTTGTGGTGCTGTACGAACGACGTGGTGATGAATGGCGTTACAAACACATCAATTCTGGGTCGTTTGAGATTCCATGCTTAAACACAAGTCTAACCGTAGATGCGATTTGCGAAGGTATTGAGTTTATATCTGCGTTTGACTCGAGTTCAGACCAAACCAAGTCATAAAGGAGTTTTCATGTACACAGCTGAATTTGATTACCATAAAGTCTCGAGTGTTGCCGATGCACTCGCGGCACTTGCTGCCAATCCCGATGCGAAATTACTAGCGGGTGGGCATAGCTTAATCCCCACCATGAAATTGCGCCTGGCTGCGCCAAGTGCTTTAATAGATGTTTCACAAATCGCTGGACTTAAAGGCATTCGTCTCGAGGATGAAGTCATCATAATTGGGGCGATGACCACGCACCGTGAAATCGAACACTCGAGTTTGTTAAAAGAAAAGTGTCGTATTTTGCCAGAGCAAGCTGCACTGATTGGCGACCCAATGGTTCGCAACAAAGGCACGATTGGTGGAGCTTTGGCGCACGCTGACCCTGCGGCGGATTACCCAGCCTCAATGTTAGCGCTTGGTGCAAGGATGAAAATTGAAAGCTCGAGTGGCGCTCGGGTGGTCAGTGCCGATGATTTTTTTCTTGGCATGTTCCAAACTGCCGTTCTTGAAGGGGAGATGCTGACCGAAATTCATATCCCCGCTAATACACTAGGCAGTGCTTACGAAAAATTCGCCCATCCAGCCAGTCGCTACGCCATTGTGGGTGTAGCCGTGGTCAAGCACCAAGATGGCAACACTCGAGCCGCCGTGACAGGAGCAGGGGCATCTGCCATGCGGCTCTCTAAGCTCGAGGCTGGTGCAAGTAGCGGTTTGGTGGACGCAGCCGATTTACTCTCAGACCATGTTGCCAGTGCTGAATACCGAGCGCATTTGGTGGATGTGATGGCACGTAAAGCCTTGGCTCGAGTGTAAGGCAAGAAAGTGGTTATGTAGAGCAAGGTCTATACCTTGCTCTATTTTGTTTCAATGACTGCGCTTAAAGTTTGTGTGATTAAGTCAAGTGTTTCTGGCTCAAGTGTGCCAAGTTTTTCTTTGAATCGTTCAACACTTGTAGCAAGGCTGCGAGTCATGGTGGTGTCTGCCGCGCTAAGTTTCTCGAGTCCGTTGGTTATCGAGTTGATGATTGGAACGTACCAGTATTTTTCACGATAACGCACATCCCATTCGGTGATTGGTACAACTAATTTTACTTGATGTCCAGCAATTTCATTTGATGAAATAACCACAGCAGGACGAATCTTTTGTAATTCTGAACCTTTGCTTGGGTTCAGGTTGACTCGCCAAATTTCACCTCGTTTAATTTCAGGCGGCATTCCATAATTACTCATCATCAAGACCATCGTCTATGCCAACCTCGAGCCATTCCATAATTTCGCTATTGGGAGCATACAAGTTTTCGGTTTGTGCAATTTTAGAAGCGTTTTGCAAGTATTGACGACGTACTTCTAGTGGCAGTTTGAGAAACTCTTGGAGTGCAGTTGTTGCCAGTTGAACAGATTGAAGATTGACTTCATTCTCGAGTTGAGAAAACCAGTTTTTGAAACTGATAAATTCTTCAGGGCTAAAATCCCAAATTTCCTTTTCGATGGTTTCTAAGTTCATACTTGGTAGTATAGCGTATGTCCGAATTTACACATCTTGGCAAGGGTCGTAAAATCATTGATGGCTTAGAAAAAGTGCTTGGTCAAGCCCAGTATGTGGCTGACCTTGAATTCGCGGGGATGCTGCATGTCAAATTGGTGCTGAGCGTCTATGCCCATGCCAAAATTAGGGCGCTGCATCTGGCGGATGCCAAAGCCGTAGATGGTGTGGTGGCGGTGCTGACAGCCGAAGACTTACCGACCCGTCATAAAATCATCAATTCGCGCTCGAGTGCTGTACTAGCCAAGGATGTGGTCTTGTTTGCGGGTCAACCAGTTGTGGCAGTGGTTGCAAAAACAGCCGAAATTGCCTCAGATGCAGCCATGCTGATAGACATTGAATACGACGAACTGCCAATTGTGCCAGACATGAAAGCGGCTCGAGAAGACCAGATTATCGTTTGGCAGCGTGGAGTCCCCAAAGAAGGTGCGGATTTGACTGCCCTGCACGGCGACACCAGTGCAGGGGCTTCGGAAGAAAAATCTGGTTCTAACATTCTCGAGACCCGAAACTTTTCTCGCGGCGATGTGACGGCTGCTTTTGCTAGTGCTGATATTATTCTGGAGCATACCTTCAGAACCCCATGGGTGCATCAGGCGTACCTCGAGCCTCATGCGGCAGTGGTCGTGCCAGGAATAGAATTAACGGTTTACTCGAGTACCCAAGGGCAATTTGCAGTGCGTTCGGAAGTGGCACGGCTATTAGATATGCCAGAGCGCAAAGTGCGGGTTGTGCCAATGACGGTCGGCGGTGGTTTTGGTGCAAAATACGGGCTGATTGAACCGCTTGTGGCAGCCATTGCCGTAGTGCTGAATAAACCAATCAAAATGGTGCTGACCCGAAGTGAAGACATGATCACCACAACCCCAGCCCCAGCCACAGAATTCAGGGCGCGTTTAGCCGCCACTGCTTCAGGTCAGCTTTTGGCACTCGAGGCAGATGTGGACATGGACAATGGAGTTTTTCCGTTTGGTTTTGGTGGGATTGTGGCGATGCTTTTTGGCGGCACATACAAATGCCCAAATTTTCGCGCCAGTATTCGCCAGTTATCTACCCACAAGCCCCAAGGTGGGGCATATCGCGCCCCGGGAGCGCCGCAAGTTTCTTTTGTTCTCGAGTCTTTGGTGGATGAATTGATTCGCCGTGTTGGGGCTGACCCGATTGAATGGCGCTTACAACACGCAGTTGAGGCTGGCGACCCGACAGGTACAGGGGCAACATGGGGCGGAATTGGAATGCGCGATGTGCTGCTGCAAGCCAAAACCCATCCGCTCATGACCGAAGCTCGAGAACCCAATGTTGGCGTTGGTATTGCGGTTGGGGCGTGGGGCGGGGCGTTCTCGCCGGCTGGAGCAGTTTGCCGAATCGAACCCGACGGCACGGTGCGGCTTCAAGTTGGTAGTGTGGACATTAGTGGGGTGCATAGTTCGTTGGTCTTGGTGGTTGCTGAAACCTTAAGCATAGACCCAGAACAAATTGAACTTGTCCAAGGTGACACCAACATGGGTCCGTATGCCCCAGCCTCGGGTGGTTCGCAAGTCACAGTCAGTGTTTCGGGGGCGGTGTTGGATGCCTCGAACAGTGTCAAACAACAACTCTTAAAACTGGCAGCTTCGGAACTCGAGGCGCACATCGAAGACTTGGAGCTTAAAAATGGTCAAGCCCAAGTGAGAGGCGTGCCAGATAAAGGCATAACAATCGCTAAACTGGCTGGAATTGCCCAACGCAAAGCTGGCGGCGATGGTCCAATTGTTGCTGAGGGGCGCAGTGCCATGAAATCGGGTGCGCCGGGGTTTGCGGTGCATCTGGCAAAAGTTCATGTTGACCCAGAGACTGGTTTTGTGACCCCTTTGGCTCAAGTGGCGATTCAAGATGTTGGGTTTGCTTTAAACCCGACCCTAGTCCAAGGGCAAATGCACGGTGGCACAGCCCAAGGCATCGGCATGGGTTTATACGAAGCCATGCGTTACGACGAAGTGGCTGGACACAGTACCGCTAATTTTCTCGAGTATGTCTTCCCGAGGGCAACCGATATTCCACCGCTCGAGACCATCATGGTACAAAACCCCTCAGATTCTTCCCCTTTTGGCGCTCGGGTCGTTGGCGAACCACCACTTGTGCCGGGTGCAGCCGCCATCAGCAATGCAATTTTTGATGCGGTTGGGGTGCGAATTCTTGAGCTACCCGCCAGACCAGAAACAATTTGGCGAGAGATGCAAGAGCAAGAACAGGCAAAGGGCGAAGGTTGAAGGGCAAAGGTAAAACCCTTTCGCCTTTTGCCTTTCGACTTTTGCCTTTAATCTAAGTTAAATTCCATGCTGTCATAAGCATCTTCTTGGGTGACTGGACGAGATGTCGGTGCGTCTGGGGCTTGGTAAAATTCGCCTTGGAAAAAACCTCTGGTTAATTTTTGTACCACAGGCATGAGGACAAATAAAGCAATGATATTGGGGATTGCCATAATTGCCAGTAAAAACTCGGCACTCGAGATAAATGTTCCGTATTCGACCACAATAAACGGAGCTAAGAAAATCATCCCGACCCAAACAAGGCGTACCGACCAACGCATTCCATCGCCAAATAAATGCCCAAAGGCTTCTTCGGCATAAAATGCCCAAGCAATCGTGGTGGCAATCGCAAAAAGTGTTAATGCCACAGCCAATGTGCCAGTCCCTAAACCAGCCCATTGTTCATTAAAATTTGTGCCAACCACCCCAAGACTGCGAAAAGCACTGGTCACGGCTTCGGCTGGAATCGCCTCGGACATACCCTGCCAAGCTGCGGGGACAGTCAGTACCGCTAAGGCAGTCAGGCTCGAGACAAACATCGCCACAAAAACCTCAACCACACCCCAAAATCCTTGTCTGACAGGGTGATCCACTTGGGCTTGGGCGTGAGCGATACTCGAGATACCAAAGCCAGCGTTGGTGGCAAAAATACTTCGGGCAAAACCCTGAGAAACAATCGCAAAAAGGGCGTAGCCAGTCCCTCCGGCGGCGGCAGCACTAAACGAGACTGAACTGGTGAAAATGCTGATAAAAGCACTGGGCAGAACCCCAAAGTTTTTAATGATTAAACCCAAAGCTAAAATGGTGTACAACCCAAGCATCAAGGGGAATAAAACTTGTGCCACTCGAGCGATTCTAATTGCACCGCCGCCAAGAATAATTAAAACAATTATTGCCAGAATTAGACTCGAGAAGACTGGGCGAAGTTCAAAGCTGGCTTCTAGGGCAGTGGTTGCCCCTGAAATCTGAGCGAGGTTGCCAAGGGCAAAGGCAGCAATAATGGCAAGTAAAGCAAAGGCTGCGCCTAAGAATTTACCCAACGGGGCGGGGAGTACGCCCCTAGCAATGTATAAAAACGGTCCTCCGAGGACACTGCCATCGCTGTAAATGCGCCGTAGGTGCTGGGCTAAAACCACTTCGCCGAACTTTAATGCCATTGCCAGTAAACCAAAAATCCACATCCATAAAATTGCCCCAGGACCGCCAAGTAAAATACCAGCCGTCACCCCAATGATACTGCCCGTACCAACTGTGCCGCACAGGGCAATCATCGTGGCTTGGTAGGCACTGATTTGTCCACTCGAGCCAAAGTGTCGTTCGCGGATTGCGCCAATTGTTTCGGTAATAATAAAACCAAGTTTGCTGAACTGAATTCCACCACTGATGACGGTGTACAAAATAGCAGCCAGTAATACTGGTACAACCAAAATCAAGGCGCGGAGCAAATCGGGACTCATGCCTATATTGTAGCATTTGTGGTGCTTTCTTAAGCAAATTTTAGCGTGTACCGCCAGATGGAACAATTCTGACCTTGACACCTCGAGCCAATTTGAGTTTTCTGACCGCAATTTCAGCCATTTGGACTCGCCCTAAACTGTTTTCGCGCCCTCTCACTCGAAACATTTGTCGGTCTCCTTTTTGACTGATGATGGTGGCAAGAACTGTCCCATAAATGGCTTTCCATTGGTCGTACAAGGCTTGGTCTACAAAAATCGTGGCTTCATCTGGGGCAAAAATCGGTAAGACCATCAATTCGAGCGGCTGGGTAATCTGACTGGCGCTGCCAAGCAGCACAAGACGTTCATTGGTAAATTCGACTAAAATTTCGGCGGCGCGGCGTGGCGGTAAATCACAAGCATGGATAATGTCCTCGATGCTGCGTATGCCATCTATTAAGCCGATGACCTCGAGCCGTTCGGGGTTGTTACCGCTCGGGATTGCTCCAGCCCATTGTGGGGACAGTGTCCAATTTTTGAGGCGATTGCGAATTTTTTTCCACTCGAGGTTTTCGCTGTGTAGTTCCATCAGGAGTAACTGCATTGGGCGTTTAATCGTCTGTTCGTTGGGTAGTTTATTCTCAAAGAATTCAAAAGCTGCACTTTGAAAACTTGAAATTAAACTTAATGCCCGTTCACCCTTAGAAGGTGGGTAGATG
>JAYWHB010000195.1:0-1570 GCA_043777915.1 Deinococcales bacterium | reverse complement strand
CCATGCGGAATTCCAATATTTGCGGCTTCAAGTCCATGTTCGATGGTAAAGTTTAGAATCTTAAAGTTGGCTTCTTGTAAATACCCATGAAAATTATTTAGTAAATGCTCTGCCTCTGGCAACTTACCAATACGGTACTTCATCGCCAGTTCCCAAGCGCTTAAACTTGAAACAAAAACCTCTAAATCTGGGTTCTCGAGTAATTTTCGCACCCTAGACGGAAGTTTTTTTGGCACAGTCAATGCCCATAAAAGCGCATGGGTATCTAGTAAAACCCGTTTTACTGAAACCATTTTAAGTCCAATTTTTCCATACTCCGAGCTTCAAAATCGGCTTCTATATCGGCTGGAACAAAACCAAGTTTACGTTTGGCTTTCGGTGGCTGTAACGGCACAAGTTGCACCAATGGTTTACCCCGTTTAGATAAAATAATATGTTCACCAACCAAAGCACGCTCAATCAAACTCGAGAGCTGCGCTTTTGCTACATAGACATTTAGGATTTCGGTCTTCATGAATTTACCTCTGACTAAGTTTAGCATACTTGGTCAGATTAGGACATTTGCGCTTTTGCCAAAACATCTTGGGCTTGCGCTCGAGCTTTGAGTAAATCGTCTTGGTATTTAAGTAGCGCCCCAAAAGAATCCTCGATTTTCCCAGCCTCGAGATTGGTGATGTTTAATGCCATTAAACTGGCTGCCCAATCCAGCGTTTCGGCAACCCCGGGGGCTTTATATAAATCGAGTTCACGTAAACCCTGCACAAAAGCCACTATTTGCTTCGATAAAACTTCTGGGATATGTGGCACTTTTTGTTGCAAAATCCGCAATTCCTTAGAAAAATCTGGATAATCAATCCAATGGTACAAACAACGGCGCTTTAGGGCATCGTGAATTTCTCGGGTACGGTTAGAAGTAATAATCACCACGGGCGGTTTAGTGGCTTTAATTGTGCCAATCTCTGGAATGGTAATTTGCCATTCAGCCAAAAACTCGAGCAGGTAGGCTTCAAATTCTTCATCGGCACGGTCAAGTTCGTCTATTAACAAGACTGGCGCTTGGTCATACTCGAGTTCAAGGGCTTGCAAGAGTGGGCGTTTGACCAAGAAATCTTTGGAAAACACTTCACGGCGCACACGGCTTCCATCGCGTTCGCCAGTGGCTTCTAAAAGCCGAATCTCGAGCATTTGCCGTGCATAATCCCATTCATAGACTGCACTCGAGACATCAAGCCCTTCGTAGCATTGCAAACGAATCAGTTTGGTATTCAGAATTTGTGCCAAGACCTTGACGATTTCGGTTTTACCCACACCCGGTTCGCCCTCTAAAAAAAGTGGTCTACCAAGTTGCTGTGCCAGAAATACCGCCGTACCAAGCGAACGCTCTGCGATATAACCGTGTGCCTCGAGAGCAGATAAAGTAGATTCAATGGACATAAGCCTAGTCTATCTCGAAAACAAGGTAAATCCTTCTTCACAATAGTTCGGAATGTTTTAGGCTGCTTTAACTCCGAGATTTAGCGTATCCTGCAAGTCTTTCCTAAATTTAATAAGATTCACTCCAGCAGGTAAC
>JAYWHB010000194.1:0-1573 GCA_043777915.1 Deinococcales bacterium | reverse complement strand
GACAATAATCGCCAAGCCGACTTGCCCTTCCGCATCAATTTACGATGCCTCACTCGATACAACCCAACCACCAACCAATCCTTGCCACGCTCAACCGAACGTATATTCCGACGATGCACCCTACGCCATACACGACCGTTGCCTCTCTCAGCTACATTATTGGTTGCAAATTCTCGAGTAGACCACCAAGCCCGTATGCCATTCCAAGCACTAACCAGTGGCTGAATAACACTTGTCCAACGCTTAAACAGTACATCCCATAAGAATGCTTCTGCTTCACCAAGAATTCGGTAATCAAGTAATTGCTGTAAGTCTTTAAGTAACACCTGACGATCATCTTTCTTAACCAACAACAGCATACTTTGCATCACATGAAACCAGCACCGATAATCTGTGGGACGCACTTCAAGCCAATTTAACGCCTCGAGTATTTCCTTACCTCCATCACACAGTATTGCATCAGCTTTGAAAGTAGAAAGTAAATCTCTAACTCGAGAAAACGCTCTTGAAGCCTCGAAATCACCTGCTAATGGACACCCTGTCTGTGCCTCCCAGTAAATATAAGCTGTGAATCTCGAGTGTTTACCGAACCGAATGTCATCAACACTACCAAAAGCAATTCGTTTAGCCAGCAGTGAGTTCTCTTTGTTGGTTCTTCTTGCTGCTCGCATGGCAGCTTTACTAGACCATGCTAGACGAGTTCGTTGAGTGATTGGGTAGTCAAAAATCATGGCTAAATCTAAATGAACTGCTTCGCTGACACGGTAATTATGAGTGGTGATAAAGACACTTTGTAGTTTAAGGCTGTACCAACTGCTTCTAGGGCAGTCTTTGGGGTAGGTACTACCTATTTGTCTTTTACATCCTCGGCATCGCCAGCGCTTAACCAAGCAGTCTTGTGTTCCTGCGAGGCTACGCAGTTTTCTTTTGCGATTTCCGCCACTTTCAATGTGGGTATTGCCACAGTGGGGGCATTTGGTGTTGACTAGGGTTGGGGGTGTTAGTCTATTTGTCATGAGAAACAAAGACTACACCTCCGCTTTGTGTTGGTCACGTACTTATGTAAGTCAACCGACTTTTAACTATCTGTCAAACTTTACAGATGCGAACCCGTACCGATTTAGAACACATCGAAAGTCTAAGCCTCGCGCCTTATGCGGTGCAGGCGGCGCAGTCCAAGGGCAGACTGTACCTCGAGTCCGAAAGCGCTTTTCGCACTGCCTTCCAAAAAGACCGTGACCGTGTGCTGCACACCAGTGCTTTTCGGCGGCTCGAGTACAAAACCCAAGTTTTTACCAACACCCAAGGCGATTATTACCGCACCCGCTTAACCCACACGCTCGAGGTGGCACAGGTCGGGCGCACGATTGCTCGCTCACTTGGGGTCAACGAGGATTTAACCGAAACGATAGCCCTGAGCCATGACCTTGGGCATCCGCCGTTTGGTCATGCTGGCGAGAAGATACTCGATGGTTTACTCGAGGCTCATGGTGGTTTTGACCACAACAAGCAATCTTTGCGGGTGGTTACTAAACTCGAGAAGCGCTACGAAAACTGGGATGGGCTTAATCTG
>JAYWHB010000193.1:0-12746 GCA_043777915.1 Deinococcales bacterium | reverse complement strand
GTGACAAGATTTGACTGATTTTGCTCTCCTAAAATCATAGCGGCTCGAGTCTTAAAAAGCAAGTAGATAACAACCATTATCTACTTGCTGTGGGGTTTGAGAATTCTGCAAAGACTTAACTCAAACTCACCATTAAATCTTTGCACCTAAATAGACCACTTATCCATTTCATTCCCCAATAGCTGTGTGCATACAACCAAACCGTTTTTTGGATTTCATAGCATCAAATGATTAAACTCCATTTTTGTTTTACGAACAGCATCTTGATTCGGTTATTTTGCCAAGTCTGTACTTTGCAACCAAGCCCGATCATTCTCTTCGCCAAATCAGGCTATATTGGCTCAATTAGCAAATGCAAGCCAATCAATAAAACATTCATGCCTCATTCATTGGCTGTCAAGAACGCCTCGAGTGCTTCCTCGACCACTGCGGCAGTGGTCTTATCGAGCTTCAACGCCAAGAACTTGACCCGCTTTTGTAGACTCGGACGTAAATAAGTGCTAAAAGTGACAGACCGTTCCTCGAGAATCTCAGGTTTTGCCACTTGTTTGCTTTCTTGATTGTTTTCTGGTTTGCTTGGTTGCTTACTTGCTTGTTTTATTGCTGGCTTACTTGCGGGTTTGCTTGGTTGCTTACTTACTTGCATATTTGTTTCAGGTTTTGACACTCTAGTCGGTTTAGCAGGACTGCCCCTTTGCTGGGTTTTTGCCCCAAGACCGATCAGCATTGCCTCCGCATCCTTATTTGTGGCTGGTTTTTGCTTACTCATGCTAAAAACTCCTCTAATGCACTGGCATAATCCTCTAAACGGCTAGGTGCATGACCAAAAGACCGTTCATACTCCACCTTGGCGGGTATAAGCCCTAATACTTTTAAGCCACTAGCTTTTAAGGCTGTGGTCATAGCTGCACCTAATTTGCCCCTCGGTACTCGAGTTAAAAGAATTCCCCACGAACCCGTAAAACCAGAGGCACCGAGTGCATCCAAGCTCGGACCAAGACGATCCGCCTCGAGTGGGTTAGCCCCACTGACCACAATCACTTTATCCGATGCCCTCGCAGCTACACCCAAAATCTTTGGGTCATTCGGTGGGGTATCAATAACCACCACTCGTTTAGATTTCAGGGCTATAGGCATTTCTTTGGCGGCATAAACGGGAAACAATAAGTCCGAAGCGCGTTTGGACCAACTTAAACACGTCCCTTCGGGGTCATAATCCACCACACACGCTTCACGTCCAACCGACTCGAGCCAAGCGGCTGTGTGCATCGCGGTCACGCTCTTACCACTACCTCCCTTACGCGAAAGTATTGAAATTATCATGCCGTTAAGTATACACGACTTGCATACAAGCAAGGTTATCTGCTTACAAGCAAATAAACCAGATTTTGGTAATTTTGGCTAATGAAAAGCTTAACTGTGGTAGTTAATGCTGCGTTCAAGGTTTTTTAGCCTCAAAAGAATGTCGTTCCATGGTGGTGCAGCACCCTCAAACATGCCCGCTTTGAGCATTGCGGTGTAATCTTGCTCAAGAGCAAGATTTAAGTCATGTTTTGGAATTAGTTGGCACTGCCCTAATGCCACTTGGTCATAATTCACGCCACTGATTCCAAAAAGTGCGGTTTTGGTACGAATCACATGATCACGAATCTCAAGACGCTGTAAGGCTCGAGAACCCACTGCGTGGTTCGCTAGTTGTGATAGGTCATACCAATGCCTCGAGTATCTATCTAAAATAATTTTTGGGTTCTTACGGGTCAATTCAGCATGGATTAAAGTAACTTTTTCCCAAAAAGTGCGTTCTGCCAACAAAACCGGCAGAGTGATACTGGGAAACTCGAGTTGCTTTGCCACTTCCCAAGCCATTACATCAGGTTGGATAAAGTATAATGCACTGGGTTCAATGGAACTTCGTGAACCAAACTCGAGTTTCAGGTGTGGCAGGATGTACCCATTTTCGATGACTTGTAGATATTTGATTTGTATTTCGTCACCTTCGCCAGTTACTTTAACCGTGACTTGCTCCAAATCATCAGCTTGACGTTGTAAATGCGGCACAATCAGGTCTTGGACTTGTTGTTGGGTGTACAGCTTCATTCGGTCACTAAACTCACGGCGCTTAGTATTACTGACGTTTGCGGCAATAGGATCGGTCAGCACATCACCACTGGAAGCATGGTCAATGGTGATGTCTAAGTCTTCTGAGAAGCGGTTAATGGCTCGGTATACCTTTGAAAGCGAAGTTCCACCCTTAAAAACCATCGGCAACTCAAGTGAAAACAGTGCCTTGAGCGCCCAGCAGACCCAAATATCTTTTTCAAGTACGCTCGGTTCACTTTTTAAGGCTTCACCAGCCTCGAGAATAAACTCAAGGCGTTCTTGGGCGTTCAAACTCAAATATGCCCTAGGCATAGTTTGTCTCGGCGGAGGTTTCAAGCAACCCGATCAACCATTCGGGTTGGGTCAACCTCACTGCAAGCAGTTGTTGCCATTCTTCTGGCTCGAGTTGTTGACGAATTTGTTTGACCATCATTGGTTCTAAGGCTTTCTTACCTAAGTAGCGCATTGCGGTCAGGGCAAGACCAGCCTTTGAATGCCCCAATAAAAGCCGCTTGGGATTGACATGCTTCAATTCAACTACCTGATGCCCAATTTTAAGTTTTCTCGAGCGTCCTGTGGTGTAATAAACAGGACGCAGTTGATTTTGGGTACTCAATCCAAACTGATTGACAGCTACCACTCCATGTGGAGCAATAACTTCGTGGTTACTTTCGGCAATGACCTCGAGAACTTGATGAAGTTGAGCAGGTAAGGGCTGACCCGTAAACCGACTGGTGATGGGTTTTAGGTACAACCCTCGAGCCTCACGTTGTAAAACCCCAGCTTTGAAAAGACGCGAAAGCACTTGGTCAATGTTTGCCCTCGAGCCGTAACCATGCAGGGATTTCGGAGTGAAAACCTGTCCTGCGGTAAGTGAAGCAATGTGTTTTTCAATGGCTTGGCGATTCATGTTAGAAATTATAACACGTTTTTCTGACAAACAAGAAACTGTAGCTTTTATTACTAAGCCGATTTTGGCAATTTACTCTACTGATAATTATGCTTTAAAAAACAATTTTCAACCGACTTGTCTGAGACAAGTTCAGTAAGTTACTTTGCCGAAATTTTGACCTTCGCTACCCAGACCTAAATCTGTATCGTCTCGAGATTCCCACCAATGATCGGGCGCTGCGCGGCTGGTGGCACTATCCCAGCCTTAATTAACGCACCCACGGCATAACTCACTTTGCTGCGTTTAATCACTCCTTTCTTGGCTGCTTCATTGGTATTGCTAATCACAGCCCAAATTTGAGATTCATTCACTTTGCTTTTTGGGTCCAAGGCTTTCTTAAACAGCCCATACCAGAAGTGGAAACTCGTTTCAGCATCACCTAATTTATCCATCGCGGTGTAAGCTCGAGCCTCGGCATTGGCATCGAGGATGAATTTGACACGAAATTTCGAGGATTTGCAGTCATTATTCTTCAACGTATTAGGAGATTGCATAAGGGATTGGAAACTGGCATCTCCGAAACAAAGCGGCTGGGGTTTCGCATTTTCCTGTTTTTTGGAAAACGTTTTAGTATCTTCTATTTTTTTGCAGTCAAAAGACTCAAGTGTACTAGACGTGGTTTCTGGTGTTTCTTGGTACTCGAGTAAGTGTGCCTTAGCCACATCGAAGGCATCTCCTCGAGCAACTGGGGCGGGTTCTGGGTCGCTTAGGTTACGAGGGCGGAAGGACACACGAAATAGTGTCCCGACACAGCGCCCGTTCGTCCCTAGTTCCTCACCACCATAGACAGACTTCCAGCTAAACCACCGTCTCAGGTTGGGATCGCCTCTATCACCTTTACGACCTTGAGATAAGGTATGATTGATAGTGGAGAGCGATAAGCCTGTTATCTCGGCAATCTGGGGGGCTGTACACGCCACATACTCGGCTGCAATGCCTTTTAAGCGTTGTCTTGCCACAATTAACAGTATTGCCTCGGTAATTTGGGCTGCGCTGCGCTTGCCGGCAATGTTTTGGTGCAGCAAAGCTCGGTGTTCGGATGTGAGTATTAACGAAACAAGCTGCTGGGCTTCCTGCTCGAGCAAATAAGCATCCAGTGCTGCACGGTCACGGGCTTCGTCAAGTTGGCGCTCGAGTTCAGCTTCAATCTCAGTAAACAAGGGTTTGACTCGAGGGGGGCGTTTCAGTCTTGTACCGTCTTGGAATGCCTCTAGTGGGATTGAATTCATCCAAGCATCGGGCTGCACCAATTCAACCGCGATCCGCTTTGAGCGCTCGAGGTGTTCTTCTCGAGAGACTACAGGTTCGGGGATAGCTCGAGGGCTGGGTTTGAATTGTTCGAGCTTTATTGTTAAAGCCTGTTGAAGCTTTGTGGCTTCGTTTACTACCAATCCTGAGCTTAGGTCGCTTCCTGACCCAAAAGCAGTACCTTCAGGCTTGGGTCGGTCGTGGGTTACTCGCGCTAACGGGTTTGGGTCACTCGAGGATAGAGCAATAGGACAAGCTCCACTCGAGCAGAGGGACTTACATTTCTGGTTACTAATACCGATATGACGGCACCAATCACCGATAACAGCACGATGTTTACATTTTTCTGGATTCATAAAAGCCTCAAAAAAGGGAATAAAAAGACTCATCATTTTGCTGAGATTAAATCTGCAAAATGACCAACGGGGGCGTTATAGAGACACCTTAAGAAATCAAGGTTTTTTGTTTTCAGCGCCTGTGACGCATTTACCATTTAAGTAATTAAACTAAAGCAGCATTATCCAGAATTTGATCTAGCGAAATAGAAATTGCCTTTGCATTTCCGAATAAATTTGTAGAACGGTAAATCATCTTCATCACCTCCTGACTCAAGGCTACGGACTGCCATTCATGTGCCGTAAAGGGACTATTGCCCCGCTTAGACTCTTACAAATAAGATGGTCATACCCTTTGAACAACACCAATCTCGAGTTTGAACAGCATCTGCATTTTATGGATTTATATACAGCCTCGAAAAAAGGGAATGGAGGACTTGCACAAATCCACCCGATGGACTAGACTTTTGTCATTCTTCAGGTGTCAAAAGTTGTGGGTGAATTTGTGAGCGGGGGTGGTCGAAAGACCACCTTGTTCATTTGCTGGGGGCGCACCTTGAGAGCGCTGGTTTAATCCATATGCCTCCAATCAAAACACATAGGACACGACCCCCGTGTAAAACGGGTGGCTCGAGTCTCAATTAGGTGTAATTTCATAAGGCAATACGCTCCCTCTTGCGATGCCCCGAAGTTTTGTGTATGCTGGTGGTGTCTAAGCAACCAGTTTCTGTGTATTCCCCTTCGGGGGACGCTTTTGTTTATTGGGTTTTGCAGCTTAAACTTTAGATTCCAGAATTGCTCCTTAAAAGTGGATTCTACTACATTAAAATAGGGCTACCCCTCGAGAAGTGTTATGGTTAGCCCAATATATAGTGGTTTAGGCAAGTATATCCTCAATCTCTGCCAATAATTGCTCGAGGCGATGCTGTTTTTTTTCGGTTAGGGTGACGGTTTTTCGGGTTAAGGATTTCAGGCGTTTATTGAATTTGACTTGAAATTGGTCAACTTCTGAAGTGGGCTTCTGGATGGTCGTTGCTACCAGTTCTTTGATTTGGGTCAAAGCCATATTCAATTGCAACACCCGCTCGAGCAATTCTGCTCGTGCTTTTTCATCAGTAATTCGCGCCAATTCTCGAGCCTTAGTGTAATCCAGTTCGCCTCGATACATCACATCTTGTAAATCCTTGGGCAAATTGAGGATTGGTAGGCGGTTAGAAACAAACGATTTCCAAGTCATTCCGACCCAGTTCTGGAATGCAGCTATGATGATTTTCTCGAATTCTGTGCCAGAAACCAAGCGCGTTTTTTTAACCATAACGTTATGGTTAATTTTTGAAAGCCCTTTGGATTCGTTGGCGAATCGGTACAGGACTCGAGCCACGCCAAGGCGCGATTCTTCATCTTCTTGACAGAATGCTTCAAATTCAGGAAGTGATTCAAATTCAAGTGCCAAAAGGTCAAGCCAACCAATAGTCTCCTCAAAATCATTGAGGTTTTCGCGTTGTAAATTTTCACTAAGCCCGATGCGTCGCGCCTCACGGTCAGTGAGTTTTCGGATGTTGGCACGGAGGCTGGGCATCTGCACCATACGAGCGGCGCGTAGTCGCCGCTCACCAACCACAACCTCAAAGCCTTTACCCATTGGACGCACCATGATCGCGTGGATTTGTCCATTCTCGAGCATATCTTGTCCCAAGCCCCGTAAATCGGTAGGGTCAAAATGACGGCGAGCATTCCATGAGGCTGCATCAAGCAAGCCTATTGGTAACTCAACCGCTTCGGATTCATTGATAGTTGGTGGTTCCATTCGTCCCGCAATTTGGGTTCGGAAGGTTTCCAAGCCTTGCATGGGGATTTGGCGCGATTTTGTCATTGGCGTTCACCAAGAACTTGTACCTCGTTACCTTCAATCTCTGCTGCAAGGTCATGATGTTGTGCTGAGCTTTCAGAGTCAGGACGGAAATCCAGAATAGTCTGGCTCCAGGCTGGTGCTTCAGCAACTTTAATGGCTTCTGAGATGATGGTCTTAAAGACTGGCTGCTTATAGCTTGGCAGCCGTGCCACAACTTCTTTACACAACAGCGCCCTCGAGTCATAGCGGGTTGCCACCAAGCCAAGCACCTTAAGATTAGGGTTGAGATGCTTTTGTACCATTCGCAGCCGCTCGAGGAGGGCAGACATTCCCTGAACCGCATAATAATGGGCTGCTACTGGGATGATGACCTCATCGGCTGCCACCATGCAGTTGTCGGACAGCAGACCAAAGTTTGGGGGGCTGTCAAGCAGGATGTAGTCGAATTCCAGTTTCAATTGCTCAGTAATGGCATCACGGATAATCCGTTCTCGGCTAAAGCGCCCGGCTGATAGTTGTTCGGCATTGGCAAGGTCAATGTGGCTTGGGACAATATAGAGGTTTGGAGTTTTGGTTTCGACGGTCAACGAAGCCAAGCCTCTGTCTTCGTTTCGCAGGACTGCAACGATGTTTTTTTGTTCGGCTTGCTCCGCGACTCCTAAACCCAAGGTCAGGTTGGCTTGTGGGTCAACATCTACCAGTAAGACCCTCTTGCCTCGAGCGGCGAGGGCATGTCCGACATTGGCAACAGTAGTGGTTTTACCAACTCCGCCTTTTTGGTTAGTGACAGCAATTACACGACATTGGGCGGGTGTTGCTCCCAATGGTGGAATAGCAAGGAAAATTTGGAAATCTTCCTCTTTGATGCGCCAGCCAGTGCGTCCACCTCGGTTTGAGCCATTCATTTCACCTCGGCGCAAATAACCTCTGACGGTTTCTGGGTGAACGTTTAATCTGGTTGCAACATCTTCAACGGTTAGGAGTTGGCTCATATGGTATAAGTATAGCAAAACCTTGAGCTAAATAGTCAAATCTCTTAAGCATTAAGTTTTAGCACATTATTTCTCAGTACATTCTCTAATTCTTACTCGGGATTTAAGATAAAAAGAGAACATAGCCTTCTTTTATGGGATACTGCAAAGCAACAAATAAATTTCTTACTTTGCCAAAACAACTCCACAAACTCTTTTAGCTTTTTGTCTCGAGCTTCACCCTCAGCGAAACCAGCAGTTCATCCAGTGGTATCTCGAGTGCCTGTGCCACTTGTCGCAGGGTCGAGAGTCGTGGGTCGAGTTTGCCATGCTCGAGCAGTCCAATATGGTTTCGGTGAATCCTAGCCAAATCAGCAAAGGCTTCTTGTCCAAGGTTTTTTTGTTTACGCAGTTCACGAATGTGCTGTCCCAATGCCAAGCGGTACTCTTCTTCGTCTCGAGGCGTGGTGTTTTGCTTCACCTTGTTAGCATTGGTGAGTTCGCCTCAATAATCCACCTATTGTATTATGGCACAATATATTGTGTATAATGAAGCATGACCAAACAACTCCTGATTGGACTGGCAGCCCTTAACCTTTTGATTGCTTGCGCCCCAACTACAAGCTCGAGTAACTCCTCCAGCGCACCCTCGAGTCAAGCTCAGCCAGCACCGTCTGCCCAAAGTGCATCTCTACCTTTTCCAGATGCGGCAACTGGCAGTTGGGAAGCTGCTGTACGAGATACTTTTATGGTAGTTCGTTCAGTTAATCTCGCCACCCTCGAGAACCTTGAAGTGATTGTGCCGGGCAGTAGTGCCACTTCTAAACTCAAACTGGGGTTTACACCACTCGAACGCGAGAAAGTCACTGCTGTGCTTAGCAAACAAGGGTAACGAACACTTGAGGGATTTTTTTGTGAAGCCATGCGAAATGCTTCGTTTGAAAAAGTCGAAAAGATTGAGGATCGTGGCACAGTGGTAACGGTATACTTTCGTTACCGCACGGCTGAGTGTGCAACTGTTAATCAGGTTTACGGTACTTCACAAACATTTGGTGTGCTGGATCAAGGATTACGTTCGTTTCAAACCGCACCCATGACCAAAGAAGCCCAATGGCGATTCGCTAAAATTAACGAGAAGTGGGTACTGGTCTTTGACCCAGGAACGCTCGGGAAATTGGCTTCACCTCGAGATTTCTTTTTGAGTTTAGAAATTTCAATTGGTCAATTACTGGCTGCACGCTAACCCTAGAATCTTTACCATCTCAAACAAACATATCGGCTTAAAGAACCCGAGTAAACCCTTTTGGTGGGTTTGAAAACCACTTGTGTTTTTGTACATTCGGTGCTTCAATGATGGAGAGGTGCATACCATGATCAAGCTACTTCAAAACTTAGGTCTCTATCCTCAAAAGCCTAAACCACTGTCCCCTGAAGCCTTGGCTTATGTTGAAGAGCAGATGGAAACCGCACAGAAAAGAAAAGTTTTTTACATTGGCGAAGGCACATACAAGGAATATGTAGAGAAACATGCAGAAGCAAGTGTAGCACGACGTGCCAAACGCAACAAAGAACTTGCTGAGAAAGCCCTCCGCCAAAAATAAAATTTTGATTTCAGTCCTTATTTTAAGCTGGCAAATACAGCCGCGAATTGATCATCCTGAGCCATTGAGAATTATCTGTAATTAGGTTTTGCGTTTAGGAAAGTATTTTTAACGCTTAAAATATTATTCCCATTAAAGCCTGTTGAATCATAATCCGAAGGGCAGCCTAATCGCTAAGACTCGAGTATAGTTATGCTATGCCTTCTTTAGCTTGGAATCAAATGGCGTGGCATTTTGCTGCTACTCGAGACCATGCCCTTGCCAATTTCCCTGTGCGAATCGAGTCAGATTCAATGATTAACGCTTGGGTGGTTGAGTACCAAAAAAGTAATCTCGATGCCTATTTTATTGAAACTGACCAAGTGAAGAATTTGTTTTTACTGGCAAGTAACCCGTTAGAATTATCGCACTTTGAGAAAATTAAACCGCTTTTAACCATGCCGTGGTACTTGATTGATGCCAGTGCTTTAACTGTAACTTCATCCACAGGTGTACAAAGCACTTGGCAAGAATGGTTGGCTGCCCAAGAATTTTCGCCTGATTCAATTCCAAAGCTAAGCCCAGTTCATCCTCCACCTCGAGCTTTGGGTTTAATCGAGGTGCTGCTGCTTGGTGGTTGGAATGCCAAACCAGAATTACATAACGGCTGGGCTGTGACGCTGCTTGATTGTGGTGAACTAAATTTAGCCAATGCCACCCGAGAACGAATTCAACATGAAGTGCAGATGCTCGAGGGAACAGAGGCTCGAGTTCAAGTTTTGCAACAAGGTACTTGGCTTGAAGTTCGGGTTCGGCTTACAACGCTTGAAGCTCGAATAGCTTTTGCACTCGAACAAGGTGTGACCTCGAAGTACGCGGGGTTACTGGCGTTACTCCTGGCTCGAGGACCTGAAGGTAAACTCGAATTTGGGGATGGTCGTACTTTGCTCACCGCACAACTCGAGCATACTGCAACAGGGGAGACAATACTTGACAATCTAGCTTCTGAACTGTCCCGCTTCGGTTTGGGGTTGACTCAAGTAGACCATCGTCCTTATTTCTCAGATAAAAATACGGGCTTTGTGGCTGGACATGATGGGCGGTACTTGGATTTGTTATTGCCACTCGAGGATGATTTTGTACAGTGGTTTTATGGTTGATCAAAACCTCGAGAAAAGAGCCATCAATGAGCAACCCTGACCGACTGCGCTATGTCGCCCTTGGTGGTGGGAATGAAGTCGGGGCGAGTTCTTATTTGTATGAATTCCCTGAAGCCAGAATTTTAATCGATGCTGGGGTACGTCCTAAAGAACTTGGAGAAGCCAGTCTTCCTGCCCTCGAGCTACTGGATGAATTCCCACCCGATCTGATTTTATTGACCCATGCCCATCTTGACCATGTTGGGGCGTTACCATTGGTGCATCGTCGTTTTCCAAGTGTGCCAATTTATGCGACTCAAGCCACCCGCACACTAGCGTTTGAAGTGCTGCTCGATGCGGTTAAAGTGGGGTTACAAGCGGGTTGTGCATTATTTAGCGCCCAAGATGTGGTCAAAACAATTAACGCGATTACACTACTTGAAGTTGGGCAGATTCTTGAATTTGGACTAAAAATCGAAGCTCGGGAAGCTGGACATTTACTTGGGGCAGTTTCGTACTTATTTGAATCTAGCGCAGGTTTGGTGATGCACGCAGGAGATATTAATAATGTCTCGACCTTAGCATCAGGTGGTAGTCATGTGGTCAAAATCATTCAACCTGTGCAAGCCCTAATTATCGAAAGCACGTATGGCGATACGATGCTCCCCGCCCGAAAAACACAGGTTAGAGAATTCATCAATCATATCCGCACGGTGCTGACTCGAGGTGGACGGATTTTAATTCCAACCTTTGCCTTGGGACGCGCTCAAGAATTACTGTTAATCCTGCACAATCACATCACAGGTGGACAATTACCGAATGTACCGATTTACTTGGATGGCTTGGTGCGCGGTATCACGCAGCAATTCGAGAACATGCACCATGAACTGCCTGAAGCCTTGCAGAATCAGAGCCGTACCTCAAGACTCGCACCGTTCCTACGTGAACCTGTACGTTTAGTCAAAGACCGCGAACACCGTGAACGGATTTTAAGTATTCAAAAACCATGTATTGTCCTTGCCTCGAGTGGAATGCTGTCCGGTGGGGCGAGTCCGCAATACGCCAAGGTTTGGTTAGAGCAACAAGATAATGCCTTGTTTATTGTCGGTTATCAAGATGCCGAGTCGCCTGGACGAAGATTATTGGCACTCGAAAATGGCGGGGAGATTCAACTCCCAACGGGGCAACGCGGGGCGCTCGAGACGATTCGGGTGATTGCCGAAGTCAAACGCTATTATTTAAGCGCTCATGCTGACCGAGGTGGCTTAATCAGTTTTGCATCCCAGTATCCAGAAGGGGTAGGAATTTTAATGCACGGTGAACCAGCCGCTCGGTACGCATTGCAAGACAGTTTACGATCAAGTCGCCCAATGAAAAGCCCAGCTAATCTTGAGTGGGTAAACTTACTCGAGGAACGCAAGGTCAGCACCCGAGCTTTTATAAAACCACCCAGTTCTCGAGAAGCAACCCCACTTCCAAGCGATCAAGTGATTAAAACCAAGTACCGTAAACTCGAGATGAAACTTGAAGTCACCGAGGCAGGACAGATTATTCTGACTCCACCGGCTGGTTTGGCTAAGCAGATAGCCAGTTATGTCAGTTCGGGGGTGTACACGGCTGAACTGGCACGAACCAGTATCAGCAAATTAAAACTACGCCAACGAAGTGGGGTTTTAGACGACGTACTCGAGGAAAGTCAAACTGAAAATGAGCTTTTAGAACCCTCAGATTAACCAATAGTTCATAACGTTCCACAAAGAGAACTTAAACCACAACCCCTTCCTAAAAGACGAAATTTTTTGACTTCACAAAACCCACTTTAGCAAAACAAAAAATTAATAAACCAACCAATCTTCTACTAAGAATAGGTGTTCATGTCTTTAGTAGAAGAATTTGCTCTGAACGTAGATTCTTTTGTTTTTCATTGTGACCCTCGTTAAACTTAAGCTCAGGATTTCCTAGAAACCCGCATCTGTACTCAAGTATAAATTTCACTCTTTCTTCACTCAGGAACAATAAATTTCTCATCTTCCAAAGTGAGCCTATTCAATTGTAAAGAAGTGCAATTAAAATCTTGTGCTACGCTTACAATTGTCGGAGGGGCTACAGGTGAGTTTTGCCTGTTGAACCAAATCAATACTGTAATTCAAGGCTGACTCACCAGCCTTCTTTTTTTTGTAACACCAATCAATCTTGATCAGGAGCTGTTTATGACCAAAACCACTCGTCGCCGTTTTATTGCTTGGTTCCTCGCCGCAACGTATATCTTTACCAGCCAAGCCCCATTTTTGGCAACTTCGTATTTTACTCGCCCTGGGGCGGGTGTCTCGAGAATGCCGCTTGATGTAATGGCATTTAATGCACCTGGTTTTGGTCAGGTTGAAGATGCGATTAACCTTGCTAATGGTAATGTTTTTATGGCAGTTGAGGGTTTGGCGCGAAACAATAATAAAAGTGCCGAAGGTGATGAGAAACAAGCTGAGAATCTTGATGATAACTGGTCATTATCGGCAAGGTTGCGGCTCGAGGGGTTTAAGACAGATTTAACAACTGCACCAGAAGGTTTTGC
>JAYWHB010000192.1:0-1574 GCA_043777915.1 Deinococcales bacterium | reverse complement strand
CGGTGATAAAGTCGGCTAATTTGTGCATCGTGTTGGTACAAAGCACAATACAATCCGCCCCACCTGCCTCGAGCCGTAAAGCCGCATCCGCCAGAATTGCGCCAGCTTCATCCCAAGCCCCAGCCTGTTGCAAACGCTCGATTTCATGGAAATTAACCGTAAACATCAGGCTTTTGGCATTCTCGAGCGGATGAATTCTATCCCGCACCGCTTGGTTGATAATTTTATAATACTGAGCGCTGGATTCCCAACTCATGCCACCAATTAAACCAATAATTTTCATGCGACCCAACCGAGGCGCTGCCTCAGATTTTTAATTTGGGCAATATGATTTTTTCCATGCCAAGCATATAAAGCCAAAGCCTTTTCAACACTGGTTAGCCCACCCACTGGGTGCTGATAAGCTCGAGTCCATTGTTCTTGGGTCAGGGTTTCAAGCAACGCCACCAAGCGCAAATGAATCGCCTCCAGCATTTGCACAGAAACACCCACAGGCACGTTTTTTGTATCCTCGAGCAATGCCCATGCTTCTTCGGCATAAGGCTTGATGATTGGCTGTTCTTCGGTCAACGCCAGTTTAATCCGAATATAGGCGTTGGCGTGGCTATCTGGCAGGTGATGCGCCACTTGACGCACCGTCCAACCGCCTTCTCGGTAGGGGGTCTCGAGTTGAGTGTGCGTTAAACCCTCGAGAACCGCTTTTAATTGTGCGGGGGCTAGGGCTAATTCTGCAATAAAAGCACTGCGCTCCTCGCTCGAGTAGGCTTGTTTACTTTGAAATTCACCAATTGGATAACGTAAATCTGGATTCATGATTCTCCTGCCTCGAGTACCGATTTCATGTTTTTATTCTACTCGAAAAACGTCAGGGCTTCGCGCAACCATTTGTGCAGTGGCTGCATTTTCTTAAAGCTCGAGATAATAAACGCTTCTAAATCGCTTGAATTAAGGGCGAAGGCATCAAAGTTCTGACTGACCGTAAAACTCTTGTATTTGAGTAGGCTCGAGCCTTCGGAGAAGCCCTTGGGAAATCTGCTTAGCATATGCTGGGTGTCTAAACCACTAAATTGCTCGAGTAGAACCTTATTTTTAAGCAGTGCCTCGGCTTTTTTGGGGTGCTGCATTATATAACGCCGTAGCGCTGCAAGTTGCGGCGGCTCGGGTAGGTAAATTCCTCCAGCCACAACGGATTCTTCTATTCCCAATTGCAAATAGTAAATCGGGAGGCTCGAGTGCCGCCCATTTGATGCAATAGCCGCACTAAAATGTGTTTTGTACGGATTTTTATTGTGGCTATAACGAATATCGCGGTTGATTCTAAAGAGCGTGTCTTTGGCAATCACCCCTTTGACACTCGAGTCAAACCTGGCAATTTCAGTGATTAAACGCGTCACCAATTCAATAAACTCGAGTTTAAGAATCTGATATTCGGGTCGGTGCGTATCAAACCAAACTTTAGAGTTAGAAAATTGCAATTCGATTAAAAACTGGGTTAGCCGTTCACAATTCATATACCACTGTACAACTTTATGATTTGAGGGCTAGTTTCTCAACATACGCCTTTGACGTAGCGT
>JAYWHB010000191.1:0-12753 GCA_043777915.1 Deinococcales bacterium | reverse complement strand
ATCGAAATTCTTACTCCTCGAGATGACTTGCCAATGGCAGCTTTGGCTCGAGCCAGAGCCTTGTTAGCCAAAGCCTTTTTTTGGAAAGTGTTGTTCTTTTTTATACTCAAATGGATTTTAGATGCGCTGATTTTTGTGGCTACACTGGTGGTTTGGTGTCCGGGACTGGTGTTGTTGTCGTTGCCGTGGTGGTCGAGGTATACTGATTTTGCCGAATTCGATTTACAAGCCCCGCTCAGTTCGGTACAAATGGCTGCTTTGGCACTGGTTGGTTTAGGCATGACCATGATTGCGGCTCGAGTCACCAATATGGCAACCCCAATTGTGGTGCAAATTACGGCATTTGCCCTGACGGATAATCAAATCGAGAGCCAAGCCCAAAAAGCCAGACTCGAAGCCCTAAGTTTAGCTTCTAATGCCGCCAGTCTTGCCTCGAGTTTAAGTGTGACTGGAAAGTTCGACACGACCTTGAACGCTGTTCTACAAAGTGCCACAGCCGCTATTGGGGCAAATGCTGGGGTTTTGTTGCTTGACTCAAAACGCTTTTCGATTGGTTTTTCACCCCATGCAGTCGGTGCTTTACTTGAAATCGGGGCAATAGAGGCAGATTCAAAAGATTGGCGACGAACTCCGTTCGAGCGAGGGTATGTGGTGCGTCCTAAAAAACGCAACGATGCCATCTGGCAGGCTTTGGCAGTGATGCCCTTAACGCACCGCAATGCACGGTTAATCATGCGCTTTGAAGAGAGCATCCCGCGTCAAGCCGAACTTGATTTCTTAGCCACCATCGCCGACCAATTCAGTGTTTCTTTGGAAAATGCACGTTTGATTGCGGTGGCACAAAGCCAAGCGGCGCTCGAGGAGCGCCACCGTCTGGCAAGGGAACTGCACGACAGTGTTTCACAAGCCCTGTTTGGCATTGCATTGGGGGCAAGAACCGCCAAAGCCCAATTAGAACGCGACCCGCAAAAAGCCCATGAACCGCTTGATTATGTGCTGCAACTTGCCGAGGCTGGCGTGACCGAAATGCGGGCTTTAATTTTTGAACTTCGTCCAGAAATCCTCGAAAAAGAAGGTCTGGTGGCGGCACTGCAAAAACAAGCCGAGATGATGCGTTTGCGCTACAAACTCGAGATGCAAACTTATTTTGAAACTGAACCGAATTTAACTTTAGAAACCAAACAAACACTTTTGCGAATTGCTCAAGAAGCCCTTCACAACACCGTCAAGCACGCCAAAGCCAGTTGCGCTCGGCTCGAGTTTCGTGGGCAAACCTTAAGTATTTCTGATGATGGCATTGGTTTTGACACCACCCAAAGTTTCTCGAATTCCTTGGGGCAACGCACCATGCGTGAACGCGCCGAAGCGATAGGCGCAAAGTACCTGCTCGAGAGCAGCTTAGAGAGTGGCACAAGCATCCGCGTGACTTTAATAAATTCCTAACAAACACGATTGGCTCGCTCTAACCCACTGATTGCTCACCAATGGTTTTATACTAAAACCATGAAAGGCTTACTGATTGGTTGCGGGGTCGTGGCGATCCTTATTATTGGTGGTTTGGTGGCTGGCGGACTGTGGGTTTGGAATCAAGCCGGTCCTGCCATCACCCAAGGTTTAGCGCAATTCCAAAAACTCGAGAAAGAACTGCAAAAAGTTGTTCCAGACTTAAAAGGCTTAAATTTCTCGGTGCAAACCAACAACAACAAAACCACCTTAAAACTCAGTGCGCCTGTGCCATTTGACCCCTCTAGCGGCGCACAAGCCGAAAAAACTGCCCAGCAGATGCTCAAAGTGATACGCGAGAACTTACCGGCTGGTATTCCAGCCTCGAGTCTCGAGTTAAAACTGTTTCGGGATTTAACAGGTGGCGGCAAGCAAGAACGCACTTTTAAGTTTGATTTAACCCAAAAACCAATTGCGCCCAAACCCTAAAAATCAGTTCAGGATTATAAAGTCCTTAAGCCTTACTTTTCGTTTAAGAACTTTTGTGCCAATTGCTGCCCTAATTTAATGGCTGCCGAATGACTTTCCACAGGATTGACCAAAGAATTTTTGAACACAATATAGGTCACACCACCATCCGCGCCGCCTGTGCTTGGGTCAGGGTCAATTCCAAGCCTTTTGGCAAGGGCATACGAGGCTTCGCCAATAATTTGTTCAGGTCCTGTGTCGGCAAAGACTCCGTACTCGATTTTGCCGTTGTAAATAACCGCCACCACTGCGCCCAGTTGAATCTTTGAGCCTTGATAGTTCCAGCGTTTACTTGGGTTTGGCAAGACCACATAAGGCATGGCGGCAGCATTAAAGGCTTGTTGTTTAGATGTTTCTAAGGCAGTTTGATTTTGGTAGGCTGGGTCGGTTTGCAAATTGCATTCGGTGGTGGTGATACCATCGCAATCAATGTCCATATCGGCTTTCAACCAGACTGTATTTTCGGTGTTGCAAACAGCAATACTGGGTTTTTGGTCGGCATCTGTGGCGTACAAATTGTTTGAAATGGCTTGGCAAGCTCCTAGTTTTTTCAGAAGCTGGCTGGCAGTTGGGATTGAATTTTGACTGCGTACTCCAGTCATGAACCCCAAACTCAGCACAAGCAGATAAACAACATGCTTTAAGATTTGCATTGTTTTACTGTACACCTTGACCACTCAAGATGGTATTGCAAAAACAATAAAATCTTTAGTCAAAACAGGCAGTTTGGTCTCGAGAAATCCAGCCTGATTCTTTAGCCCAAGTACAACTTCAAAACTATCGAAGAACGCACTATTCCAAAGGCATTGTTATCGGCTATACTACCGAGCGAACCACAATTAATGAATCAAAGCCCGAGATTTCTTCTCGAGGTTTTGTTCTAGGAGGATGTATGAAGCGTAGAGATTTTCTTAAAGCCGCTAGTCTCGGTGCGGTGGCTGCTAGCACCGTGTATCAGCCCGTTTATGCTCAAACCGCGCCGCAACTGCGGTGGCGGCTTGCCTCGAGCTTTCCCAAGAGCTTAGACACGATTTATGGCGCTTCAGAAGTATTTTCTGAACGGGTCAAAGAACTGACCGAAGGGCGTTTTACAATTCGGGCGACGGCGGCTGGAGAAATCGTACCGGGTTTACAAGTGCTGGATGCGGTTCAAGCTGGTACAGTCGAAATGGGTCACACTGCTGGTTATTACTACCTTGGTAAGAGCGCTAGTTTAGCCTTTGATACCGCTCTGCCGTTTGGTTTAACGGCTCGTCAACAAAATGCGTGGTTGTACCAAGGCGGCGGTTTAGCCTTAATGCGTGGCGTTTACGATGATTTTAACTGTGTCAATTTTCCTGGTGGTAATACAGGCGCACAAATGGGTGGTTGGTGGCGCAAAGAAATCAAGACTGTGGCTGACCTAAAAGGCTTAAAAATGCGTATCCCCGGTTTGGGTGGGCAAGTCATGACCCGTCTTGGTGTGGTTACACAGACCATTGCTGGCGGCGATATTTACCCAGCTTTAGAAAAAGGCACGGTAGATGCAGCCGAATGGGTCGGTCCATATGACGACGAAAAACTGGGTTTTTATAAGGTTGCGCCAATCTGTTACTTCCCTGGTTGGTGGGAACCAGGTCCTAACTTGTCGTTCTTGGTCAACAAAGACAAATGGAAAGCCCTACCAAAAGATTACCAAAACGCTATCGAAGTGGCTTCTGCCGAAGCCAATGTGGACATGATGGCACGTTACGACGCACAAAACCCCGCCGCATTAAAGCGCTTAAAGAGCCGTGGTGCAAAATTCATTCGTTTCTCGACTGAAATTTTGCGGGCTGCCAATAAAGAATCCTTTGATTTGTTCGAGGATACAGGCGCAAAAGACGCAACCTACAAAAAGATTTATGCCGAATGGAAAGCCTTCCGTGATTCCTCTTACGATTGGCATTCGGTGGGCGAACTCGGTTACGAAGAATTTGCTTTCCGTCTTGGTAAGTAAAGCGAGTAGCTTTTAGCCGCTAGTTATTAGCTTTGGTATTTTGTGTTCAACACAATGATTTTTGAAGGGCGAGTTTATCCTCGCCCTTTTTTGTTTTCTCGAGTAAACTAGCCTTTGTGAAACAAACACCGTGGCGAATCCGAGGCTTATTGCTTTTTGTTTTCTTGGGAGTCATGGCAATTTTTGAATGCTTTGGTTTACTTAGCGGCTTTCAAAGCATTACCACCCAAGCCCAAAAACTAGGTCTGTCAGATACGCTCGAGACCATTCGTCGTACAGTTCTAGCCGTCTGTGTGCTTGGTGTAGCCGTCAACGCTGGCGCAACCGCCACGATGATTGGTAGGCGCTTACCAAGTTGGATACGCGCCTACTCGAGAATTACTGCTTTTTGGTACGGCTTGTACAGCCTGTCCTTACTGATTTCGGCGCTGTTTATCACCATTGGTTTACAACAACGCTCGACCTTGGTTCTGGGTGCAATGTACGCTTTATGCGCTGGTGTCTGCTTATTTGCTGGCACACAAACCGCTCTTGAACTCGAGGAAACCAGTAAATCCACCACAATCAATCCCACATAAAAAAGGTCTGGCTACCATCCCAGACCTTTAACCTTTTAACCTTTGCCTTTTGCCTTTTTACTTTTTACCCTGCATTCTTGGTGGCTCGAGCCATTCGCCAATCGCCAATCCGACTGGCAAAAACCACCGCCGCAATAAATCCAAAGGCAATGCTGATACTGGTTAGCCATCCGGGGACTGTACCGAACGCCCAATCAAAAACCACAGTGCTGGTCAGAATTGGGAAAGTCGCAACAATTGCTGTACCAATTATTTGCAAAAACACATAAGGAATCGCGCCTATATAAATGTCGTTCGATGATATTTCTGGCGGGGCGCAGCCGCGCAAAAAGAACAATGCAAAACCAAATGGAGGGTGCATAAAGCTGGTTTGCATATTGACCGAAATCATCACTCCAAACCAAACCGCATCTATGCCTAGCGAGTATGCCACAGGCGCAAGAAGCGGAATGACGATAAAACTGATTTCAAAGAACTCGAGGAAAAATGCCAGGAAAAAACAGGCTAAGTTTGCCACAATCATAAAGCCGACCACACCACCGGGCAGGTTCTTAAAGAAGCCCTCGAGCCACTCAGCCCCGCCGACCAATTCAAAAACCAAATTAAAGGCGTTTGAGCCAAGCAGAATAAAGCAGACCAAAGCGGTGATACGGGTTGCCCCTTCAACTGCGCCAATCAGCATTTTCATATTGAAGGTTTTTTTCCACATGGTTAAAATAATCGCGCCCACCACGCCCATCGCCCCGCCTTCGGTTGGTGTCGCAATTCCCATAAAGGTTGTGCCGAGTACCACAAAAATCAGGGCAATCGGTGGAACAGCCGAAACCATTGTTTTATTAAATAGTGCCATGCCTTTGTATTTAATCGCTTCGGGTGGCAAGGCTGGTACGTCGGCAGGTCGCCAAATAGTCAGTGCCAAAACATAAAGCATGTATAAACCCGTCAGCATAAAGCCCGGGATAAACGCACCTTTGTACATGTCACCGACACTCACTTCTGGGTAGCCAATCCGCAGCGCATCGGCAAGTACAATCAGCACCAAACTAGGTGGAATGACTTGGGTTAGGGTTGCCGAAGCTGCAATTGTCCCCGTGATTAAGCGCTTGTTGTAGCCGTACTTAAGCATAATCGGAATGCTGATGAGTGCCATTGAAACCACACTGGCAGCCACCACCCCTGTAATTGCCCCAAGAATCGCCCCGACCAAAATAACTGCGTAGGCAATTCCGCCTCTGGTGCGCCCAAAAAGCATCCCGATGGTCTCGAGCATGTCCTCGGCAAGCCCAGATTTATCGAGGATTGTTCCCATTAAAGTAAAAAACGGTATCGCCAGTAAATTCTGATTTTGAATAATTCCAAAGACCCGAAACTGCATACTCTCTAAAGCAATCCATTCGACACCGGGCGCTCCGATTAACTGCCCAATACCAATCCAAAGCATCGAAATACCACCAAGGGTAAATGCCACAGGATAGCCAATCAGCAGCAAAATAATTAAACTAGCAAACATTGCCGGACCCATCCATTCCATTTAGAGTTCCTCCCTCGAGCTTTGAAAATGCCCCGGGGCATAGTCTTCGTTGCCAAGCAAATGGGCAATCCGTTTAATCAATTCCGAAATTCCTTGAATCAAAAGCAGCGCAAAAGCAATTGGGATAATGGTTTTAATCGGGTAGTACGGCAAACCACCGGGGTCTGGAGAAATTTCTAAGGTCTGCCAAGATTTCTCGGCGAAATGAAAAGTGGTATAGGTCATAAACCCATAAAACGGTAGGAAGGCAATAAAAAAACCAATCACATCCACCCAAGACTGGGTACGTGGCGAATACCTGCCAAATAACAAATCAATTCGCACATGACCATTGCGCCGCAGCACATATGCCGAGCCAAGTAAAAACATAATCCCAAACAAATACCATTGCAATTCGATAAAGGTATTACTGGCAAGTTGCCACTTAAAAATCCCACCAATCCAACGCACCATCGCGTTATAAGCAGCAATTAACGACATCGCCAGGCACAACCAGTACATGGCTACACCAACCCATTCGTTAAACCAATCAATGCCCTTGGAGATACGCAAGAAAAAACTCATCCATCAACCCCTTTGTATTTTAGATGACATCATTTTACCGAGTCTGCATTGGCAATAGCAAACTCGTGACCCTACAATTCAATTGTGCGTTAAACCTAAATCTTAAAAATCTTCAAAGCGGTCACGGTGAACCACATAGGCAACACTTAAAGCTGTCGCCGTAGACAATAAGCTCGAGGGACCATAACTAAAAAGCGGCAAAGTCAAACCCGTCAAGGGCGCAACCCCAATTGCCGCCCCAATGTTTTGCAGCACCTGAAAACCAAGTAAAGCCAAAACCCCACCAATCACCAAGCGGTCTGTACCTTGCAGACATTCGCCGCCCAGAGCAGCCAAACGCCAAAAAAGAGCCACAAACACCAGCATCAGCAATACCCCGCCAATAAACCCCTGTTCTTCTGCCCAAGGTGCAAAAATAAAATCGGTATGGTCGGCGGGAACAAATCCCCCTTGGGACTGCGTCCCTTGGCGGTAGCCCTTACCCGACATGCCACCCGAACCGATGGCAATGCGGCTTTGGATGTACTGATAGCCCTTGCCTCTCGAGTCCGCTTCGGGGTTAAGAAACATCGTTAAACGTTCCTTATGAAAAGCCGATAGACGCGGCACAACCACGGTTGGAATCACAACCCCTAAAAACACGACTGCCAGCAACAAATGCCGCCACGGAATACCACGCACTGCCATCATTCCAAGGATAATCGCACTCAGCACCATCACCCCACCTGTATCGCTTGTGCCTATAAAGGTGACAATCAGCATCGGTAAAGAAATAGCCGCCACGGGAATATAATCTCGCACCGACTTAAACGGGTCACGCAAGTAGCGTGCCAACATCAGAATTAAGGCGATTTTACCAAACTCGAGCGGTTGAAACTGAAAACCAGGTAGCGCAAACCAATTTTTATTACCATTGACTTCAACCCCTATTAAGCTGACCAAGCACAACAAAAACATCGAAATGCCGTAAGCTGGCACAGTCAACTGGTACATACGCCGCCGACCCAAAAACCACAATGTTAGAATTGGAGCAAGCATCAAACCGACCCCAATCAATTGCTTTTGTGTGTTTTCGGGGGTCGCCACACTCGAGACGGTCAGTAAACCCATCCCAAGGATGAGCGCAGCGAGAAAAGGCATTGTGACTTCACGGGTGACCATATCTTAAAAATCTTTACACCTCGAGATGAGAGATTTCAATTTTAGTGTAAAGCCCGTAGTTCATCCACCAAGCGCTTAAAATACTTTAATTGCATCAACACACTAGGGTTGAGTTTGGCGAGTGCCTGAAAGGAACGTTTGCCTTTTTGATACTTTCTAGCTCGACCACAATCTCTGGTTGCATCTGCCAAGGCATCCTGAATTTTATCTCGAGGACGCGACTCCAAATTGGTAATTGGCAATAATTTACCTGCCTTAAAACCAGCACCAAAAAAACTTTTTAATGCCTCTGGGTCAGCTACCAACCAAGTTTCCATACAAGTCGTCATGAATTGTACCTGAGCATCGGTTGTTTCTTTTGGTTGTAGCCAACCATCCCGAGTTTCCAAATGCGCCCACGGTGATAAAAACACGGGGTCTTCGCTGTCTATCAACATCATTGTCAATGCTGAGGAATCCTGTAAAGAAAACTTAAAATCCTTAAACGTCTGATTTCTCGAGCCACACGCCACAATCTCTGGCATTCGCCCCACAAAACCAGCTTTCTCGAGCAGCAGCCGAAAACCCTTACGGCACTCGCTTTGCAAAGCAGGAGTATCACCACCACCTTCGACCAGTAAAACAATTCTCACCAGCGAGTCCCCCCAAGTTGACCACGCATCCACAGTTGACCCAAACGATAATCTTTAAGCCAAATTTTTAGTTTTTCGGCATCTAGATTTTTAATTTGTGTCTGCCCATCTGTTTTTTCGCAAATCAGCACATATTCTGGGTAATCGGTCAGGGCATCAATTAAAATTTCTGAATGAGTGGTCACAATCAGTTGTGTTCGCGTGGCTGCCGTCACAAGCAACTGCGCGAGGCTCGGCAGTATATCGGGATGCAGCCCAAGTTCTGGTTCTTCGATACAAATAAGCGGCGGCGGCTTAGGGTCACAAAGTATTGCCAGCAAACACAAATAACGCAAAGTCCCATCGGATAAGCGCGTAGCGGGAATACTAAATTTGCCCTCGGTCAAAAAAATCTGGGTTGTGCCGCCCTGAATCAGCACATCAAAATCGGTTAAGCCCTGATACAACAAACGCAGATTCTCGAGAATTGCATTTTTGAAATCTGGATTGATTCTCGAGCGGCTCAGGACTAAACCGAGATTAGAGTAATCTTCTGCCAAGTAATCGTTTCTCGAGTCGGCTGGTTTTGGATTGCGAAGAATATTTTTACGCCCAAAAGACCATTCTCGGTAAATGCGTATTCCTGAATAAATAGTTGCTAATCTAGTAATCAATTCGTAGCGATTTGGGTCTCTAATTTGGGAAATAACGGATTTTTGACGATCAAGAGAATCGGCATTTAGTTTTTCCCATTTTTCACCATCCAAGTAATCTAAAATTCTATATCTCAAATTTTTATTCTCAAATATTAAATATTCTGGATGAAGTCTATGATCAAGGATCGTTTCTTCTTTATTAAAGAAAAAATCGTTTCCTGTTTGAAAAATAATATTGTGATTCCAAGATGAGTAAAGGTCGTTTCCAAAAATATTTAAACAGAGTTGCTTTGATGAGTCGCCCTTCCAAGCCCACTCGAGTAGCCCACCATTTTCGATAATTTCTTGCATTGGATCATCTGCTAGACTTCTAATAAATCCAATCACATCAATTAAATTTGACTTCCCCGAACCATTTGTACCAATCAAAACATTCAAACTCGAGAGTTTAATCGGTGCTGTTTCATCGCCAAATGACAAAATGCCTTTTGGTGTTATCTCGAGCAGTAACCGCGTATCTGACATGGCTTCATCATAGCGTATTAAAATACTGACCATGACCCCCAATGAATTCAGAGCTTTTGGACATACCCTCATAGACTGGATTGCCGATTACCGCGCTGGAATCCGTGACCGTCGTGTTTGGAGTAACAGCCAACCTAACGCAGTTCTCGAGAAGCTGCCTAATACTGCGCCGCTTGACCCAGACAGCCCACAAGCCCTATTGCACGACCTCGAGACCTTGATTCTGCCGCACATCTCCAATTGGCAACACCCGATGTTCTACGGCTACTTCCCAGCCAATTCTGGGTTAGAAGCTGTCCTTGGCGATTTGGTCTCGAGCGGACTAGGGCAGTTGGGCTTAAATTGGGCAGCCAGTCCGGCATTGACCGAACTCGAGGAGCGAATGCTCGAATGGATGCAGGTTGCCTCGAGTATTCCAAAATCCATGAAAGGTGTGATTCAAGACACTGCTAGTACCGCCACGATGGTTGCCCTGATTTCGGCTCGAGAACGCAGCACCAATTATGCTTTGGCACGGGGCGGATTGCAGTCAGAAAGCCAGCCCCAAATGATTTACTTTTCTTCGCAGTGTCACTCGAGTGTCGAAAAAGGCGGCTTACTGGCAGGTTTTGGCAAGGATAATCTGCGAATTGTACCAGTGGATAAGAACTTTGATTTAATCCCAAGCGAGCTTGAAAAAATGATTCAGGGGGATATACAACTGGGTAAAAAACCTTGTGCAATAGTTGCCACAGTCGGTGGTACAACCACCACGGCTTGTGACCCACTGCCCGAGATTGCCAAGATTGCCAAAGATTACGGGCTTTGGCTGCATGTGGATGCGGCAATGGCAGGCAGCGCCATGATTCTGCCCGAAAAACAAGAATTATTCGCGGGTCTCGAGGGTGCAGATTCATTGTGCCTAAACCCACATAAATGGCTTGGAGCAACTTTTGACTGCTCGCTTTACTATGTGGCAGAACCCGAACATCTGGTACGGGTGATGAGTACCAACCCAAGTTATTTGCAAACCAGTACCGATGGACAAGTTAAACAATACCGCGATTGGGGCATCCCACTGGGCAGGCGAATGCGAGCCTTAAAACTCTGGTTTTTACTGCGGCTCGAGGGGATAACTAAACTCCAAGCTCGATTACGCCGTGACCTTGAAAATGCCACTTGGCTCGAGGGGGAAATCAAAAATACACCAAATTGGTTGGTACTCAACCCAGTGCGTTTACAAACCCTTTGCATTCGCCACGAACCAGACGGACTCGAGGGGAAAGCGCTTGACAAGTACACTTTGGCATGGGTGAATCAAATCAACTCGAGCGGCACGGCGTACCTCACCCCAGCCATCCTTGACGGGCGCTGGATGGTCAGGGTTTCGATTGGCGCACTCGAGACGACACGGGATGATGTAGCGCAATTATGGGCATTGATGCAGGAAGCTGCCAACAGGTAAACTCTGGCATATGACTGTTACCCCATCCGAAATGGAACACCTGAAAAAACTTGCCAGACTCGAGATGAGCGCCGAAGAAACCGTTGCGGCAGCCAAGGACATCAATAATATTTTAGCCAGTTTCCAAACCCTGCAAAACCTTGATTTAAGTGCCTACCCCGAAATGCCGCGCCCTGTCCCGATGAAAAACATTATGCGAGAAGATGTGGCAATTGCTGGACTCGAGCAGCACCAAGCCTTGGCAGTGGCAATAGAAGCCGAAGATGGTTTTTTCAAAGTCCCAAGAACAGTCGAGTAATCACTAGACACTTCTGGCATCTTGCGCCGAAAAAGCGTATACTTTGGGTATGTATCCGCTATCAAGCCGAATGGAATTCGCTAAACCCTCATTTGTCCGAGAAATCCTCAAGGTGGCAAACCGCAAAGACATCATTTCTTTTGCTGGTGGATTGCCCGACCCAAGTTTATTTGATGTCGAAGGAATTAGAACCGCCACTGAACTGGCGTTATCCACCCACAGCAGCGCGGCTTTGCAGTATGGTCCAACCGACGGGTACATTGGTTTTAAGCAACAAATTGAACGGGTCATGGCAAATCGTGGGGTGCATGGGCTGAATTTGGATCAGATGCTCGTCACTACAGGTTCACAACAAGGGATTGATTTGGTCTCTAAAATCATGCTTGACCCAGACGATGTGGTGTTGGTCGAACGCCCAGCGTATTTGGCGGCTGTGCAAGTTTTTGAATTGTACCAAGCCCAACTCCACGGCATCGAACAAGATGCCGACGGTATTCAAATCGAGGATTTAGAACGCGCCATTCTCGAGTGCAAACAGGCTGGCAAGCGTCCCAAATTTATTTATACCGTGGCTACATTTGGCAATCCAAGCGGAGCAACACTGAGTTTAGAGCGCCGCAAAAAACTGCTCGAGATTGCGACGCGAGAACAAATTCTGATTGTTGAAGACGACCCGTACAGCGAACTGCGTTTTGCTGGCGAGAGCGTTCCACCGATTTATGCCCTAACCAGCGAAGTACCCGGCTCGAGTGAACAGATTATTTACATGAGTACCTTGTCTAAATTTGTTGCGCCCGGACTGCGCTTAGGCTGGATGCTTGCGCCAGTTGGACTGATTCAACCGCTTACCATTGTTAAACAAGCCGCCGACCTGCATTCCTCGAGTTTCGCGCAGTACGTGGCAGCCGCCTATTTGCAAACTGGGCGGCTCGAGACGCAACTACCAAAAATCCGCAGCACTTATGGCGCAAAAGGCAACGCGATGATGGAAGCCATCGCCAAAACCTTCCCAAGCGGAATGCTCGAGTTTAACGCCCCAAGTGGTGGCATGTTTATTTGGGTCAAAATGGCAGAAGGTGTAGATACCCTGAGCATGGTGCAAAAAGCTGTGGAGAATGGCATTATTTTTGTACCCGGAGCGGGGTTTTTCCCAGATGCAAAACGCAGTAATTACTTGCGCCTGAGTTTTGCCACCCCAAGTATAGAACAAATTGAAGAAGGCATTAAGCGCTTAGCTCGAGCCGTGCTGGATTAGTTGGTCTCGAGTCTCGAGAGGCAAAAACGTTCGAGAAATAATTAAACTAATTAACCGAACTCAGTTTTGGATATGTTTTCGGTCACAATAGTTCGGAATGTTTTAGGCTGCTTTAACTCCGAGATTTAGCGTATCCTGCAAGTCTTTCCTAAATTTAATAAGATTCACTCCAGCAGGTAAC
>JAYWHB010000190.1:0-1581 GCA_043777915.1 Deinococcales bacterium | reverse complement strand
AACTCGAGCTTGGAATTGAACTCGAGGATGCCAGTCGGTATGCCGAAACCATCGCTGGGCGGCTTGAAATTGTTTGCGATGCGCTTGAAACCATTGGTCTAACCCGCCGAGCCGAACTGATGCGGCTTTGGTTGGCGCGTTGGTTACGTGTGGTAGACTTGCTTTTTGAAGAGCGTTTAGCCCAACAAAGTCTACTGGCACTGCCTGAACAGGTTCAAAATTCGGATTTGCAAAAGTTAAATTAGGCGCTTGCGCCATTCGAGCGTGGCTGGGCTGCGAATAAAGCCTAGTTTCTCGTTGAGCCTTAAAATCGCGGTGTTGCTGCTGGCGTTAAAGCTGGTGATTCCAGAAAAACCATGTTGTTGCCCAAAACGAATCCCCTCGAGTTTGAGGGCGAGTGCCAAGCCAAGCCCACGAAATTCTGAGCGCACACCAGTTAAACCGTTGTGCAGTACCGAACCGCTCGAGTCGAGGTATAAAATGTTTAAGCCAATATACCGTCCATGCTGCACTGCGATGGTCACACCATCGGGCAAGGCTGAAGGGCTGTCAAAATTATTCTGGCAGAATTCTTCAAAAGAAAGCGGTAGGTATTCGGCATCGGCTCGAGGCGCATCGTTTTCTAAGGTCAAGTACAAGTCATAAAATTTTTCAGCACAATCCCATTCGTGACGCAAAGCGGATAATGAACGCAAATGGACATCGGCTTTGGAAAGTCTTTCCCAATCCACATGATGGGCTTGTGGGTCGGCTTGCTCGAGCGGCAGCCATTGCGAGTAACCCCTAAACGATTCGGCGTAACCACGATGCCATAAAAAATAATTGATACTCGAGTCAAATTCTCCTGTGTATAAAAGCATTACATCGCTGCCGCGTTCTTTAAGAATCGTCTCGAGAACCCCAAGCAAGACCCCACCAATGCCGCGCCGCCGAAAATCTTCTCGAACCCCAACCCGCACTTCGCCTCTCGAGTACCACGGGGCTGGACGTTGGGTGGCTTCAATCATGCCGATGGTTTCGCCCCAACCCCAAGTGGCAATAAAACGCACAAATCCAAGATTCGGGTCACGGGCTGCGTCGCGCTGCTCGAGGTCATAAGCATTGGTCTGTCCGCCCGTCAAGGCATTCTCGAGCCACGCTAGACCTTCGTAATCGCCTTGCCCGAATTCGCGGATGGTTAGCATAGAGAACAGCATATCAGCAATTGTCGGTTACGGCTGACTGAGGATTTTCTCGAGTTTTAGGGCTTCTTTCTTAAAGTGTGGCTGATGTTTGCCAAAGGCTTGAAGCAGCATGTAACGCATATACGGCACGCTTTGTTTATTCGGCAGTGGTTCAAAGTGATTTTCTTGGAGTGTGCCAAGGGCATCATGGGCTTTGATTCGAGCCGCTTGTAACAACGGCAGGTAAATTGTTTGGGTTTGGGTTTCCACAAATTTTAGTGCCTCGAGTGGTTGCCCTAAACTCAGATATGCTAATCCAATCAGGGCGGCACGGAATGGGGTGTTGTCGTTTTGACAGTCTAGGTTCAGTAGTAACTCGAGGGTCTTTTTTGGCTGACCTTGGTATAACTCGAGTTTG
>JAYWHB010000189.1:0-1584 GCA_043777915.1 Deinococcales bacterium | reverse complement strand
CTTGTTCGGCTAAACTGATGGCGGTCTGCTGCATGATTGTTTCGAGCTTGCTGGTGTCTGACTCGAGTTGTTCACGGGCTGCCAGCACCGCTTGGGTGGCTTTACGTGAAGCCAATTCGCGTTCCGAAAGGCGTTCGGTATCGGCATCAAAACGCAGCCAAGCAGTATTTGCCAGATTCAAGGCGGTTTGTCGTTCGCTCAGGCTGTTGGCGCTCGAGTACCACATCAAGCCTTGCAAGCCAGATAAAAGCTCAGTCGCTCGAGTTTCTAAAGCGCTTTGTTCGTCGGTTAAGGTACGCAGTTGTACCTGCCCCGTTTCAAGTCGTTCCTTGGCGGTGCGTAAGCGTTCTTGCTCGCGCTTAACATCACGCCGCGTTTCCTCGAGTTTACTTTCTGCTTCACGCAACGCACCATCGGCATTTTGCAACTGGGCTTCTAGGCTGTCGCGCTCGAGTTCTAGGGCGGTTTGTTCTTGGTTCTGCTCGAGTTCAAGGGCGGTTTGTTGCTCGAGTTGCCCGCGCAGGGTTTCTAAAAGCAATTGTACTTGTTCGCGTTCTGTGGTTAAACGCAAATAATTCTGCTCAGCAGCTTGGTGTTGGCACAAAACAAAATTGAGTCGAGCCGTTGCCGATTCAAAAAAAGCCGTGGCAATCTGGCTGGCAGCAGCCAGTTGTGCTTCTAGGACTTCTAAACGACGCTGATGCCTGTCCATCCCTTCGATGCCCTCACGCAACTGCTCGAGAATACTTTGGTCAAGACGCGGCAAAGATAAGCGCAGTAACTTTTCGATTTCGGTCGGACGAACTTCACGCCCAAGTTTTGCCCCACGAATCGTCATCAGCAACTCGAGCAACTTGCCGTACTCGTCGTCCGAGGCATTTGGGTACAAGGAACGGCGCACCAGTTTGGCGTACTCGTCTACGCTTTCCACCACCCGTCCACCGTTTTTATCCAAAGCATCTTTTAATTGGCGTTTAGAAAGCGGTTCGTTACTGCTCGAGACCAAGCTAATACCGTCGTCAAATTCGATTCGGTCTGGCAGGCTAAAACCCCATTTTTGTAAATCCCTGGACCCACTCGAAGCCTGTAAGCCTAGTCCGACGGTCATAAAACCACCATCTGGATTCTGGAACTCTAAGGCGATATAGGCACGGCGGGCATCGTACTCAAACCCAGCTTCTCGGTCGCCAAGTAAGTAATAGCGCACACTGCGTTTGCCACCACCAAAGGGATCCATTCGGCTTGGGCTGGTGTCGCCGTCAAAAATACTGGTAATGGCGGCGGTTAAAGCCGTGCTTTTGCCACTGCCGTTGTCGCCGGTTAAAAAAAGTTTACCCGCCGCAAAATAAAAGACTTGGCGCTGATACAACCAATAATTTATTAAAATTAAGCGCGTTGGCACAAAACGCGGGCTAGGCGGATAAACAAGTTCACGCAAAGCTGCGCGTTCAAAAAAACTCATGCTGATTTCCTCCGTCGTTTGCCTGCGGCGCGTTCGATAACTGGTTTATCGGGGTCAAAATAGTAGGCTTCAAAACGGCTCAGAATTGCCTCGAGCCACCAGAACTCACCTTCTTGGCTGGC
>JAYWHB010000188.1:0-1585 GCA_043777915.1 Deinococcales bacterium | reverse complement strand
TTGATGTGGCTGGTTTGTTTCCCTTGTTGCACAGTGGCGATGTAATGCTGTGGTTAGCTCGAGTTGGGCAACTTGGGATTGGTGTGCAAATGCTGGAGCAGTGCTTGGTCAAAAGACGAATCCATCATTCCAACATGACCCGTACCCAAAAAGACGAGGTGCATCAAGGCTATTTTAAGATGTTGCGTCAGTTGCTGCTCGAGAAACGCTCGAGGTCAAATGAATAAACTTTTGTTGCAAGCCTGTTATCTCGAGCCAAAAGCTGCTTTTGCAGCCTATCAGTCTTGGAAATCATCCATTGATTTTGAGCAGTTAAACAGCCATGAATTTGGTCTACTACCGCACATGTACCAACACTTACAGTCCTACCTGAATGATGAACTGACCCCGCGTTTGGTTGGAATTTACAAACAGGCTCGGATTTTGCAGCAACAACGAATTTATCATCAGCAGATTTGGCAACAAAGGCTCGAGCAACATGGCATTGCCTATCAACTGCTTAATAATGCCCAATTAGGCATCAGTGCCACCGCAGATTTTACTTTGCAAAATATCAATTTGTTACTCAGCGTCACCCCAAAGGATGACTGGCTGATGTCCAAACAAAAGTATTGGCTGCACTGGAACATACGGGGCTGGGTCGCTTTCAAATACTCCACTCGAGTCTTTAGACAAGCCTGCCCTGAACCGATTCTGCACCGACTCGAGTACAGCCATAACGATATGGTTTGGTTGATTCGAGCCTTGCCTGAATTGGAACATATTTCAGACTGGCAACCCTTTTTTGCAGCCGCACAGCCCTTTGGATTGCGTAAGCGGCTGTATAACCTGCTTGAGTTCGCTCAAAAAGCTGGTTTACTTAAACCCATGCCACTAGCCATACAATTCTCGAGTTTTGACCAGATGCAGTTTAGGCTATTTCAAAGCAAGTCTTGGTTGTCTCGAGCAAGTTATGCTTACTTCATTCAGTTGCAAAAAAACCAGAGGAATCCATGAAAAAAATCCAAACGCTTAAGTGAAGTTGTTCACCCACCACTCGAGGTGTTTCAGGTCAAGTTTGCCAGATTTTGAAAAAACAATCCCTTCAGACTCGAGCAGGATTTTTTGTAGGTCGCCTGTGCCAATTTTATAAGTTGATAATCTGCCACTCGAATTGATAACCCTATGCCACGGGATGTCTTGGGTGGTTTCCCCGCTAATGCCACGCAGCAAATGCCCGACGTGCCGAGCGCGTTTTGGATAGCCCGCCATCAATGCCAGAGCGCCGTAGGTGCTGACCTTGCCGTATGGGATTTGCTGGACTAACCCTAAGACTTTACTTCGGAATTCAGGCTCGAGTTTCATATCTGGGTATTCTCTCATGTTGTGTAATAGAATTCACGCCGTGAAAAGTCCGATAGGTGTCTTTGATTCTGGGGTAGGCGGTCTGACCGTTCTGCGTGCCATGCGTGAATTGCTGCCTTTTGAGGATTTTGTCTACTTAGCCGACACCGCCCGTTTTCCTTATGGACGTAAACCAAAAGCCATGATAGCTGGTTTTGCGCGTCAGAATGCGGCTTTTCTTGAGTCTTGCGGCGCAAAGATG
>JAYWHB010000187.1:0-1585 GCA_043777915.1 Deinococcales bacterium | reverse complement strand
AGCAATTGCTTTTTTTGCACCATAATCCTAGTCTAGCAAGTTTTTTAAGAATTACGACTCGAGGGCAGTTTCTAGGGCTTTGATAAACACTTCGGTGTCATCAAACCACGGGTAATGCCCCGTCTCGAGTTCAAAGAGTTCGGCTTGCAGTAAATCCACCAACCAATCGGTCTGGCTCGGGTAACTGGTGCTGTCTTCGATGCCAGCAATCACAAATACTGGGGTTTGGATTTCAGCAAAATACAACGGGTACTCGAGTTCCCATAAGTTATTAAACACCAACCCTTCCTGCATTGTGCCACTGCCAAATAAACCGCTTTCAGAATCAATAAATTCCATGTGCAGCCGCGAAGCTGGATTTGGGAAATGCAGGGTTAGCAGTAAATCTTCACGCATATCAAAGGCAGTTTCGGCTCGAGTTTGGCTGTTTTCTGACACAGGGACATTACGTTCCGTCATTCGACTGGCAGCATCGAGCAACACCCGTGATAGCTCTGGAAAATGCACCCAAGGATTGACCACAATCACACGGTCAATGTGCTTGGCAAAGCGCCGAGCGTACTCGAGCGCAATGACCGCCCCAAAACCATGTCCAAGTGGCACAAAACTTCGTAAGCCAAGATGCGCCCGCAGTGCCTCGAGATCATCTACCAAAGCATCTATGGTAAATAATTCTGGGTTCGGCTCGAGTTCATCAGACCTGCCACAGCTACGTTGGTCTAAGTAAATCACTCGGTACGACTCAAGCATCTCGCCGCAGATTGCTTGGAAGCTATAACTGTTATAGCCAAGGTCATGCAGGTAAATAATCGCTTGGGCGTTATCGCTTCCAGTGTCGGTGTAAAACAAATCCACGCCATTTAAGCGCACATAATTTTGTCCAAGTTCAAGGTCATCCATCATCCTAGCAGTCTACCCGTTTGACACACCGCCAAGTCAGTGATAAACTCCTCGCCGCTTAAGTCACCCACTTAAACGGCGAGGCGTTGTAGCCAAGTGGTAAGGCAAGGCTCTGCAAAAGCCTCATCCGGCGGTTCAAATCCGCCCAACGCCTCCACAATTCGTTTTTAGGCTCGTAGCTCAGGGGTAGAGCACTACATTGACACTGTAGGGGTCAGCAGTTCAAATCTGCTCGAGCCTACCACGCGAAAGACGCAGATTCTTGAATCTGCGTCTTTTCTTTTATTCGGTTTTACACCCTAACTACACCCTAACCTTGTCTTTGCGTTCCATCTTCGCTACCTCGAGATGTACGCCTCATTCCTTTGCGTCCTCGGTTTGCTGTGACGATGCCACCCGCACCCGCATAAGCACTTAGACCATTTAAGTCTGAGTAGGTAGCACTCGAGCCGCCAATACTGACCCCTGTCAAAATCACCAGTGGCACACCTCGAGCGCTTGGGGTAATCCCCACCTCAAAAGGCACAATTGGAGCGGGTGTCGGTAAAACGAATGGCTCGAGGGTCACAGCGTTAGGAATCACGGCGCACGACCCCACGAAACTGTAAAGTCTAGCGTTAGCTGTTTCAGATTGGATTTAACATAATTTCCTGATGTCAAAACAAATTTATAGCCAGCATTTCGA
>JAYWHB010000186.1:0-4519 GCA_043777915.1 Deinococcales bacterium | reverse complement strand
TGGCAATTGGTATTACTTCTCGAGTCTGGTCTTGGGCTGAGTTGGTGGTCACGACTGTTTGGGCTTTAGCTGCGCGGAATCATTCCACTTAACTACCTAAACCTTCAACACTTCGTTCTTCTTCAACAATTCTTTCAAGTTCACTAGGCTGTAAGCCTTCAAGAAATGCCAAAGTGCTTTGTTCTACTGCTTTGGAATACAGCAAAATCGTCTCGAGCGGCGTATCAGCAAAAAACGCACCGTCTTGTTGTAAAGTTTCTGGCAAGGCAGATTGCCATACAGGTGTGTCACGCAAAATATCTTCATGAATCCAAGAATCCTCGACTGCTGCAATGTGCATCAACAAGTCTTTAATGGAGTGAAAACGCTCGGCGGGAATCATGTTTTTAGACAGCACGTCATCGGGCAAGTTCTCGAGGAAAGCCCATAAATCTCGTCTGACCAGAGTTAAATAGTGATAGAAAGTTTTTAGATTCATAAAATATTCTCCATTTAATTCAAATCCTCAAGCCACGGATTAAGCACAGGGACAAAACCAGAAAAATCTGAAACATTACGAGTCACAACAGTAACTTGATATACAAGAGCAGTTGCGGCAATAAGCGAGTCTGGATAACTCAGGGTCTGTCCTAGCCGAATGGCTTTGCTGGTCAATTCTGCCCAAGCAGATGCAACTTCTCGGTCAATTGGCAAAATACAGCCAAAAAAATCTTGTTCCAGTTCAGCCAACCAAATTCGGTATGCAGTCGCTCGTTTTGTTCGACCAAGTAACAAAATACCCTGTTCAATCTCAGCAATACTCACCACACTAATAACACTACTCGAAACGGAATTCTGAGCAAACCATGCCATAACTCCTGCATCTGGGCGTGGTTTTCGTTGCTCGGACAATACATTGGTGTCAAGTAAGAACTGAGGCATTACAGCTTGACCCGTTTGACAGGAGTTTTATCGCGCACAGTTGGTAGTTCACCTTTTGGAATACCCGACAATGCCTCGAGTAGTGTTTTGCTTTTTTGTTGTAAACGCATATATTCGGCATGAGAGACCACCACGGCTGTTTGCTCACCGCGTTTGGTAATGACTTGCACTTCGCCTGCCGCAGCCAGTTCGATGACTTCGCTGAATTTTGCTTTTGCTTCCTGAAGTTGCCAATTTCGCATATCAATCATCTCCTGACTAGCACTGGTCAGATTGTAGCATTGTTATCCAATAACTCATAGCTCGAGTTCGGTGTAACCCATACGTTTTACTTCTTTGAAAACATACGCCAGTGCTGCTTGCTCGAGTGCTTCTGGGTAAACAGCTTGCCAAGTTGTAGCGGCTTTTTTACCTGCTTTTTGCATCAGTGCCGCCAACTTAAAATGCGCCTGCACAATGCTTTGCGCCGAGAAGTCTGGTACGTCCATGATGTCCTCGAGTTGCTGTTGTTCGTTGCCCTCGAGTAATTCGTTGTAGCGCTGGTCGCCAACATCACGCAGTCTGCCTCGCCCCAAAGAAAATACCAAAATCATCTGCACCATCATGTGATGCAGCCGTTGCGAGGCAGACAAAATCTCACCTCGTTCGATACTGGGCAGTACCAAAAATAAGCTCCAGAAGTAACAAATTTCCACGTACAGGGCTTTTCTTATTTCTTCGGCACTCGAGGGAACGGCTGGTGTAGTTTTAAGGTTATTTTCACGGTCAAACAGAATTTGGCTTCGATGCTCGGTAATTTGAATATCGGTTTTGGTATCAAGCCAAGTTTGATGAGCAATAATGTCGCCGTTTGGGTGTAACAAAAGCGTACCAATCATGCTGCCGCCAAATAATTCATGGTGTTTGAGAACTGGATGAAGTTGTTTCAAAATGTTCTCGTAATCGGCGCGAAAACCATCAATATCTCCTTGAGCCAGTGCAATGTGTATGTCAATATCCGAATGTCGGTCTCCTTGTCCACGCCCAAGGCTACCCTCGAGCCAAACTGCTTTGACTCGAGGGTCTGATTGCAGCAAAACCGTGATTTGATTGGCAAATTCGTACTGCATTACTGCGCTCACAGAATATTCTCCATTTCCTCGGTTAGCATTGTGGTTTGCAGCGCTCTAGCTCGAGCCTGAATAATTTTTAGGGCAGCTTGCCAATCTTTTTTAATCCCAAAAGTGCTGAAAGTGCGGCATAACCCTTGAATGTCACGCTCGAGAATCATTTTGGCGGTCGGTTGTTTGATGCTCACCACCTGCGGGAAGTCTATGACCACACATTCACCTTGCCACCACAGCAAATTAAAGGTGCTAAAATCACCATGAACCCTGCCAGTGCTTAAAATTCTGGCATACTGCTCGAGGGCTTGATTGAAGGCAATTTCGGCTTGTTCTCGAGTCAGGCGTGCATCGGCAACGCGCTGGGCGACATTATCTTCGTCGCCAATAAATTCCATTAAAATCACACTGGCTTCATGGGCAAGCGGCTTTGGCACACGCACACCCGCATTATGCAAAGCGTGAAGTTGCTGGAATTCTTCTTGCACCCACAAAAAATTCTGAGCAGAAATACCGGTCTCGGAGCGTTGGTCAATCGCCTTTTTTAGCCGTCCATCGCCAACGTGTCGTCCCTCGCGGTAGAGCGCATCGTCCTTAAAACCACGCACTCTTGAATCCACATAGAGTTTGGCTGCCACCAGACCCGTTTGTCCTTCGCAGACGTAAACCGTGGCTTCTTTACCGCTTTTAAGTTGCCACAAGACTTCTTTAATCAGTCCGCGAATAAAAAGTTCCTCGAGTCCAGAGTCAATAAATTTGCGATCATCGTTCTTAAAGTCAATGTCCGAGGCGGCATGGAGTTGGGCAACTGTGCGGCGGCGGGCGGGTTTACCTTTGCCCAGACGGTGCGAACGGTCTTGGAATTCTTCGATTTTATCTAAGTTCTCGAGGTCAGCCCACCACGGTTCGTTGGTGGTTTCTATTGGTTCAGGCTCGAGTGGCGTTTCGGCTCGGGCTAATTTGGTTGTTTTGGTCAGTTCAAAGGTATTTGGGACAGCATTTTCTGTCAGCGCCATCAGCGCAGCATGACGCGGCATTAGAGAATCACCAAACAGTGTTTAAGCCGATAAGACAAAGGCGATGCTAGAACGAATGTTGGAATCACGGTTACTCCTGTGAGTAGGGGAAACAAGGCTGTTACTGGTTCGAGACACGGTTTTCTCGAGTCGGACAATGGTTAAGTTGTGATTCATATTCTTAGCACCTCCTTTGGTATTGTTAAAAAATCTTAGCACGTTTTTTTGGTTGGCGTGGCATCGGCTAAATGGCGTATTAGATTTTAATGATTAACTTACCCTTGGCATGACCTAAACCAAGGTAGGTTAGCGCCTCTGGCAACTCGAGCAGGGTGTATTCTTTTTCAATCACAGGGGCAATCACACCCGTCTCGAGCAATTTTACAAGGTACTTTAAGTCGTCGGTATTTGGTTTAACCAGTAAATTCAAGAATTTTTGTTGTCCTGTCATACCCATTACCGAGCCTAAAAACAACATTTGTAGGATGTTGCCGATTGCACCGCCAGCCATCACATAGCGTCCTTGGGGTTTTAGCAGTGGCTTGAACTCGAGGAACGAACGAAAAGCCGCCACATCAAAAATTAAGTCAAAACGTTGCGTAAGTTTGGTCGGGTCTTGTTTGCTGTAATCCAGCACATGGTCTGCTCCGATTTCGCGCACCATCTCGAGTTTAGTAGTGCTGCACACCGCCGTGACTTCTGCGCCAAGTGCTTTGGCAATCTGTACCGCATATGTTCCCACGCCACCCGAAGCACCGTTAATCAGCACCTTTTGCCCTGCGCTTAATTGCCCTAAATCTCGCAGTCCTTGCAGCGCGGTGGTGGCGGCGTTTGGAATCGCAGCGACTTGTTCAAAACTTAAACTGCTTGGTTTATGCACCAGTGCCTTAGCGTCCACACACACAAATTCGGCAAATGCCCCAAATCCATAATCGGCAAGGTTGGCAAAGACTTCATCACCGACTTCAAAAGTTGTGACATTCTGATCAACGGCGCGGACAATACCCGCCATATCCGAGCCGAGAATGGTGTGTTTTGGCTTAAAAAATCCGTAAGCAGTGCGTACCAGAAATGGGGTGCCTGTCAGCAAATGGTAATCGCCAGAATTAACCGAAGCAGCTTTAATTTCAACTAGCACTTGATGGTCTTCGGGGGTAGGTTGCTCGAGTTCGCTTAAAGTTAGCACCGAGGGTGAACCGTATTGGGTGTACGTCATGGCTTTCATGCGCTGTCTCCTTGCTTGAATCCTTTAATCAGTAACCAAATCGGGAAAATAATTTCAAATAATGCACCGGGTAAGAACAGCACTTGGCTACTTGGCATACCAATCAACTCGAGAATGACGCTCAGGCTTAGAAAGCAATAGCCAAGTAATCCAAGTACCGCCAACCAAACGGGTACAAGTTTTGCTTTATTTAATAAATAGCAAAGTATTACGCTACCAACACCTAAGAAAATCATCGCAACATTAAAACTAAG
>JAYWHB010000185.1:0-4525 GCA_043777915.1 Deinococcales bacterium | reverse complement strand
ACCAATCCCAATCCCAGTAATTGCCAAGCTCACGGTCAAACAGTCCAAGTTGGTCATGTAAGTCTTTACGGTACGCTATGCCTGAAGTCAGGATGGTGTTGTCGGAGCGCAAACTCAGGGCAGTGGTATTTGGGCAGAACTCGAGACGTTGCTGCTCGAGCCAAACGCCGTCTTGTGGCTGTTCAAGCACCAACCAACCCGCTCGGTGCAGCAAGGCGGGTTGTGTACCAAGGTTCGCCAGTACCTTTTCAAAATGCTGCCCGTCAAGCCAACGGTCATCGTCGTCAAGCAAATGCAGCACCTCGGCTTGTGCCATTTGCACCGCCGTGTTACGTGCATCCACTTGTCCAGTTCCTGCATTGTGATACGCCCGAACTCGAGGGTCAGATAGCTGTTGTACAGCCTCTACACCAGAGCCATCACCATCGTCTATGACCAGCATTTCCCAGTCCTGTAGGCTTTGTTGTTGGACGTTTTTAATGGTACGAAGCAATAAATCCACACGGTTTCGGGTTGGGGTGATTAAACTGATTTTCGGCTGCATACCCCAGACTCGAGCAGAAATGTCAGCTTTTGGTCAGGTGCAAAGCACAAGCGTACAATGAATCCGTGTTGACGGTCATCAGTGTCAAATTTGGCTCGAGCCAATGGATAGAAAAAAATCTTGAACTGAGTGCTGCCTTGAATCCAAATCTGGCTGTGCGTTGGCTGATTGTCAATAACGACAATGACCCGAGTTTCCATGCACCAAATGCTGAAGTTCTACCCGCTATTCCTAAACCGCAAACCCTAGATAAAGGTAGCCAGCACCATGCCCAAGCGATCATGAGTGCTTTGACGCTGGTCAAGACAAGGTTTGTGCTGATTCTTGACCACGATTTTTACATTTTTCGTCAGCACTGGATGCAAGCCCTGATGCAGCACATGCAGGCTCGAGACCTGAGTTTTTTTGGTTCGGTCTGGCATCCGAGGTGGTCTTATCAGTACCGATATTTTCCATCGGTACACTGCATGATGATTGACCTCGAGAAAGTGCGGCTTGAAGCACTGAATTTTCTGCCCGACATGAATGGTAATAAGTTTGATAAATTCATCAACCAGCCTCGAGTCCCCATTCCTCATTGGCTACGAACTGCTCTACAAGTCGGACAATTCCGCGATACAGCTTGGCAGGTTTACCAGCAGTTCCGAGACCAACCACATGAATGCCTCACCCCACATTTTATCGCAACCCCAAACCGATTTATCCCCGATAGATTTAGTGTTATCCCAAAAAAACAAGGCTATTTTACCGAGCAGAGTTTTTTGAAGTCCGCCTCGAGTTTTGCCTATAACAGCGCTTGGGAAGAATTTTTTTGGCAAGACCAACCCTTTGCCCTGCATTTACGCCGCGTTGGACGCAAACCCAAGGTGGATGAATACACGGAACTTTGTCGGGTTCTCGAGCAGTTCACAAAGTAAAAATTAAAGCCCATAACCTCGAGCAGACACCACCCTGACGAAATCCAAGTTGACTGTCCTTTCATGCAAACCCTTGAAATTACAGTCATTGGTGCTGGTTACGTTGGGCTTTCTACAGCCATTGCGCTGGCGATGGCTGGACATAAAGTCAATGTCTTTGAACGCAACCCAGAGCGCTTACAAGCCTTACAACAGCAAAAAATTCCATTTGCTGAACCGTTGCTCGAGACCGTTTTGCACAGTTTACAAAAGCATGTTTTTTTTACATCTGATTTGGCTTTGGCGGTGCAGTCCTCGAGTATGGTGATGTTGGCAGTTGGCACACCACCAACTCCCGCCCAAGGTGTGGATTTAAGTCAGGTTTTTGAGGCTGTGCTTCAACTTGCACCGCTCTTAAACCATGAACCTCGAGTGATTGTCCTAAAATCTACTGTGCCAGTCGGTACAAGTGAAGAAATCACCAAGACCTTAAGCAGCCTTGCGCCAGATGCAGTTTTTTCGGTATCCAACAATCCAGAATTTTTACGTCAAGGCAGGGCGTTACGCGATGCTGTTTTTCCAGACCGAATTGTCTTTGGGACAAATCAAGCATGGGCGCTTGAGCAGTTAGAAATGCTCTATGCGCCAATCATCAAAGGCTTGTTGGCAGTGCCACCAGAACTCGAGCCTTTTCGTCCATCACAGCCAATTCCTGTGCTGAAAGTCAGCAATGCCAGCAGTGAGCTTGCCAAGTATGCCGCCAACGCTTTTCTTGCCATGAAAATTAGTTTTATCAATGAAATTGCCAATGTCTGCGATGCCACAAGCGCTGATATTGATGAGATTGTTTCAGTGCTGGCAGAGGATAAACGCATTGGCAAGGATTTTTTGCAAGCTGGACTGGGTTATGGTGGCTCGTGTTTCCCCAAAGATACTCGAGCTTTGAATCAACTGGCTTTAAGAAGCGGTTATGATTTTCGTTTGCTACGAGCCGTAATTGAAGTCAACAACGGGCAGCGTTTTTTGGCGCTTGAACGGCTCGAGCGGGTCTTAAATGGTTTTCGTGGTCGGCATATTGCGGTGTTGGGCTTAAGTTTTAAGCCAGACACCGATGATTTACGTGAATCCATTGGGGTGGAAATTACTTTGGAATTGATGGCTCGAGGTGCAAAAGTCGTGGCGCATGACCCAATGCTCGAGCAGATGAAAGTTACAGCAATACCGACAAATTCCGACCTTGACGTGTGTTTGACCGAGGCAGATGCGGCGATTTTGGTCACAGAATGGTCGGAGTACAAAACCGCAAATTGGGCTGAATTGGGACAGTTAATGAAGCAAAGAATTATTCTCGATGGACGCAATGCTTTAGAAAAAACATCTATGCTCAAAGCGGGTTTTCTTTATTTGGCGGTTGGACGGAATTAATACCAAAGTGAGGAAGCCTTACGGACTTCCTCACTAACCGAAGTATCAATAAATACTGCCTTTGTTTAGGTTTCTCGTGGGTCGAGGGCATCACGCAGCGCATCACCCAGTAAATTCCAGCCGACGCTAAAGAGCAGAATAAAAAAAGCTGGGAAAAAACTAACGTACCAATAACCAAATGGTGAACCGCTCGGTCCAATAATAAAAGCCCTTGCAAACGCCACCATCTGTCCCCAATCGGCATACCCGGGTGGTGTACCAAGCCCCAAAAAGCTCAGCGCAGCAGCCGAAAGTGGCACGGTGCTAAAGTCAAGCACCGCAATCACAATAATCGGGGTGAGCGCATTGGGCAGCACATGCCTAAAAATTTGGCGTAAATTACCAGCCCCAAGCGCTCTGGCTGCTTCAACGTACTCGAGATGGCGCAGTTTAAGAATTTCACCACGAAGCACCCTTGCATAACCCGCCCAACCGATTAAGACCAACGCCAAGGCAATTTTATCTAAGCCTTTACCAAATAACGAAGCAATCACAATCGTTAAAATTAAACCCGGTAAGGCAAAAATAATGTCTACGATACGCATAATTACATTGTCCACCCAACCGCCAAAGAATCCTGCTAAACCTCCAAAAAAAATACCAATCACCAGCGTCGGGATGACCACACTTAAAGACAACTGAAAAGCGGTTCGTGTTCCCCAAACCAAGCCGTACCAAATGTCGTAGCCACTGCTTGTCCCGAGAATTGCGCCGTCCACACCGGGTGGGGTTGGTACACTGGCAAAACTGATACGATGAACATTAAAGCAACTTTGTGGTGGCACAAGAATGCTTTTCCAAAAAAGTGGGGCGAACGGATTATAAACACTTGTCCCTTCTGGCACATCTAAATCACGTAAGCAATTGCCTTTTGGGGTGGCTAGTAGGGGCGCAAAAATTGCCATTATGGTAAAGCACAAAGCAATAAATAAGCCAACCAAAGCCAGTGGATTCTTACGAAAACGTCTGGCTGGACGGGCAGTCCACCAAGTTTGTCTGACCTCCGTCGTTGGCACTACCGAAGCAGTTGTCATGGTACTCATTAGTCAAACCTCACTCGAGGGTCAAAGAAACTGTACAGAATATCTATAACCAAGTTACTGATAACAACAATCACCCCAATAAAAAGCGCAAAACCAAGTACCCCTGCATAGTCAAGGCTCACGGCAGCAGTTGCGCCCCAAGAACCAATTCCGGGATAAGAAAAAATTGTTTCGGTAATGACAGCCCCAGACAACAAGCCCTGAATCGTAAAGCCCGCCAAGGTAACAATTGGCAAAATCGCATTGCGCCGCGCATGTTTGACATTGACTGCATTATCGCTTAAGCCCTTTGCCCGTGCGGTGCGGACATAATCGGCTTTGAGAACATCAAGTAATTGGTTACGCATGACTTTTAAGGTAGTGGCAACTTGAACAATGGCTAGGGTCATAACCGGTAGAATCATGTGCTGTAAGGCATTAACTAGCACATTCCATTTGCCCGCCAAAATTGAATCTATCGTAATCATACCCGTGACCACTGGCACAGGGTCGGTGATGGCAAGTACCGTGTCGGTGCGTCCAAAACCAGGCAGGATGCCCAACGCCCCGTAAAAAATCACCAAAAGTAAAATCCCCAC
>JAYWHB010000184.1:0-4526 GCA_043777915.1 Deinococcales bacterium | reverse complement strand
GTTTTTATGTCTCGAGTGATTTTACCAACAAGCGCAATCGGGCTAAGTTAAGCGCTAAGCTCGAGAAAATCAAACCTTGGAATGCCGAAACTCCCAATTTGTACACCTTGGTACTTGAATTACTTGACCCGAGCGGCGCGGTGACGCAGACCACAGCCATTAAAATTGGTTTTACCCGCACCGAAATTATTGGAACAAATTTACTGGTCAATGGCGCTCGAGTGATGCTGCGCGGGGTCAATCGTCATGAATCCGACCCCAAACTTGGACGTGCAATTGGCTATGAGCGAATGCTTGAAGACGCTGTTTTAATGAAACAACATAATTTTAATGCGGTCAGAACTTCGCATTATCCGCCACATCCAAGTTTCTTAGAGATTTGTAACGAACTAGGCTTATACGTCATAGACGAAGCCAACATCGAATCGCACATGCACTATTTGGAACTCTGCAACGATAACCGTTACGCTGCCGCATGGCTTGAGCGGGTGGCTCGGATGGTACAACGCGACCGCAATCACCCCAGTATTATCATGTGGTCACTGGGCAACGAAAGCGGCTACGGCGCAAACCACGATGCGGCGGCGGCATGGGTGCGTCACGCCGATTCGCGCCCTGTCCATTATGAAAGTGCTTGTTTTATCGAAGAACAACACGGGGGCAGTGCCGGTGTCAGGGCTTCGGACATCATGAGCCTGATGTACCCAAGTGTAGAGCGCATGGAACATTGGGCAGACCTGCCCGATGCCCAACGCCCCTTTATTTTGTGTGAGTACAGCCACGCAATGGGCAACAGCAACGGCAGCCTGCACGAATACTGGGAACTGTTTGAGCGCCATCCAAAAATTCAAGGTGGATTTATCTGGGAATGGACAGACCACGGCATTTGGAACGAAGAAAAACAACACTGGAACTACGGCGGAGATTACGGCGAAACCCCGCACGATGGCAATTTCTGTGCTGATGGATTGGTGCAACCAGACCGCAATCCACACCCCGCCCTGCGTGAAGTGATGTACTTACAGCAACCCGTGGCGGCGCGTTTATGTGAACAGCAAGGCAATACTGTTGTATTCGAGATTAAAAACAAAAACTGGTTCTCGAGCCTAGATTGGTTATCTGGCACTTGGGAGCTTTTGACCGATGGTGCAGTGGTGGCAAAAGGCGAATTACCAAGTCTCGAGATTTTGGCACAACACCAACAAAGTCTGACCCTCGAACTGCCCGAACAATCTGGGGTTGAGCATCACCTAAACCTTTACTTTAGGACTCGAGAAAATACCGCATGGGCAGAAGCTGGGTTTTTAATAGCATGGCAGCAACTGTCTTTGAGTGGTGGACTCGCCCCAAGTGTGCGCCTTGTCCCAAAGCCAATGTCTTGGCAAGTTGGCGACACCAATGCCCTGAAAAAAGCCCCACAACTTTGCTTATTTCGCGCTCCAATAGACAACGACGGCATTTACACTGTGCCGCTTCGTGCCGAAATGGTATTGAATAAATGGCAAGAATGGGGCTTGGATACGCCGCTCTCGAGCCGCAGCATTGAACGCTTTGAACACAGTTTGTCTAATGGCACAACCATGCTTGAACACAGCAAATGGTACTCGAGTTACAGCATCCCAGATTTGGCAATTGTTAAAAGCCGCATTATTGGCTCGAGATTTGAGTACGATATTTGGATTAACCCAATCTGCAACGACTTACCACGGGTTGGGATTGAACTGCATTTAGACGAAAGCCTCGAGAACCTGCGCTATTACGGGCTTGGTGAATCCGAAACCTACCCAGACCGCAAATCTGGGGCGATGCTTGGTATTTACAACAGCACCGTGACCGAACAGTATTACCCGTATATCATGCCACAAGAAACGGGACACCACGAAAACACCCGTTGGTTGGAACTGACCAACGCAAGTGGGGCTGGTATTCGCATCTCGAGCGAAACACCATTTGGTTTTAATGCCCTGCATTATACTAGCGAGGATTTACACAGCGCCTTGCACACCTCCGAACTAACCCCTCGAGCCGAAGTGATTCTGCATTTGGATACTGCCATGCGTGGACTTGGTACGGGCAGTTGTGGACCAGACACTCGAGATGCGTATAAGGTGCGTGGCGGCTGGCATCGGTTGGTGTTTGAAGTCAGTGTGATCGGTTAGGATAGAGTTGAAATGCAAGAATCCTTGTTCGTAGCTTCAGTTGAAACCACAAAATCTTCATGGTTTGAAACTGTTCTGGCTTCTTTGCGAATTGAACAAGAAGCAAATTGGGCAGATGAGTTTGGGCTTGCACTTAAGCAAAGTTTGGTTCAGAATGGACAACAACTAATTCGTACCCTGAGTTTATTTTCTGGTGGTGGTGGGTTTGATATTGGTTTTCATGATGCTGGTTTTACGTCTCTTGAAATGGTTGAGATTGAAGCAAAGTATGTAGCTACGCTTGAGCGCAATACAAAACAAGGTGGATTACTTGAGGGATCAAAAGCCGTTAGTTGTGATATTCGTGATTACCAGCCAGATTTTGCAGTTGATTTCATCATTGGGGGTCCTCCTTGTCAAACTTTCTCGGCAGCAGGTAGAAGAGCCGCAGGAGTTTTAGGTACAAATGACCCTCGTGGAATGTTGTTCTGGGAGTATGTACGGTTACTTAAAGAATTACGTCCGCGCGGTTTTATTTTTGAGAATGTATATGGCATTGTTGGTGCTCAAAACGGCGAAGCATGGCAGCAGATTCAGGAGGCATTTCGGGATGCTGGCTACCGACTTGATTGGCGCATTCTTGATGCTGCGGACTATGGTGTGCCGCAACACCGCGAGCGTTTGTTTATTGTTGGTGTGCGTGACGGTCAAAAACCTTTTTTGTTTCCAGCACCAACGCATGGTGCGGATGCAGGAAACTCAACGTTTTTTAGTGCTTTCCGAGCGATTCAAGGCGCAGATATTTCTGAAGTTATTTTTGGTATCAAGGGGCGTTATGGAGCATTATTAAATGATATTCCACCAGGCTTAAATTATAGTTTTTTTACATCAGAAATGGGACACCCTTATCCAATATTTAGTTGGCGTTCAAAATTTTCAGATTTTTTATATAAAGCTGATCCGAACACTCCAATACGAACAATCAAAGCTCAAGGTGGGCAATATACAGGTCCTTTTCATTGGGATAGTCGAAAATTTAGTATCGCAGAACTAAAACGATTACAAACGTTTCCAGATGCTTATGAACTTCTTGGTGGAGAACAAATTTGTATTCAACAGCTTGGTAATAGCGTCCCACCTCAGCTTGCTCGGATGCTTGCCTTAAGTATTCTTGAACAAGTATTTAATGTTCGATTACCATTTGCTATGCGTTACTTAAATCCGCATCAGGAATTAGGGTTTCGTCAACGTAAGCGAGCTTTAACAAAACGTTATGCTGAAATTGCTCAGTCAGCACTGGCTCAACAAAAACTCGAGGGACGTTTGCGTTCAATGCCAACAACTGAATTTACAGATGGTGTTTTACAAAGAACTTTAGGACAGGGTTTCCAGTGGAATCAGCATGGACAAGGTACACAACTCAATGTGGGTTTCTCTCACACCAATACCGAGTGGTGTATTCAAATTTTTCAGCCATCTGAAACAATCAATCAATTTGAGTTAAAGCTTGAAGCTGACCCTCTTTACTCATGGGCATTGGATATAGATGCAATCCAATTGTGTAGCACTAATGCGGAGAACACCTGTTTTACAGGTGTTTGGAAAGCGCTGGAGGAACGCTTACTCGAGGTGACTGGCATTGCTGACTTGGTACAGTTTAATGGTTATTACCAATATGAACCACGTATACGTTGCACCGTCCTGAAAATTCCGAATTTACAACCTTGGCAGTTACTAAAACACGTTTTACAAGGCGAAGGTATTGCTTTGCCGTTATCGGTACAGCAATTTGCAGACCTTTGGGATTGCCAAGAACTTGAGATTCGCCCATTTCTAAATTGGTTAAAAGCACTTGGTTTTGAAGTTCGTAGTCAGTACACCAATCCTCAACTGCAAGTAGGACATTACTTAATTCCTTATGCTTTTCCAACCTTGAATCCAAAAAGCGTACAAAGAACAAAATTACTTGAGGAAACCTATGCCTGAACACGAAGCACATTTAAGAGTTTATACACAACGAAGCGAAATTATTAACGAAGATGGTTCGAGTCAGGTTTTTCTCGAAGGAACAACAGATGCTTTGACCAAAGCAAGGTATCAACGCATTATTACAGCCCTTCGAGACGGATATTTGATTCGTCAAATTGAACTGGCTCGAGTTCCAGAAAGTCTTGAATCCGAAGTAACCAAAGCGCATAAAATACTACTCGAAACTTTGGTTGAAGCTGTTACAAGCGAAGTGGGACGTGCTTTAACAGGATTGTTGGTATTACAATTGACAGTTAAAAGTCTCGAGCCTACACAAAGTATTCGACTCCATAAAGGAGGTGTGAACCATAAGGATTTTTCGTGGCGAGAGGGGATTTCAATGAGATCATTGGATAAAAA
>JAYWHB010000183.1:0-4527 GCA_043777915.1 Deinococcales bacterium | reverse complement strand
CGAAGCCTCTGGTGCAAGTTGGGGCTACTGGGAATTTGCTTCTGGTTTTGGGGTCTACGACAATTTAATGAAACGTTGGCGTAAAGATTTACTTGATGCGCTGACTAAATAAGACAAGGCAAAGGGCAAAAGAAGGTGTGCGAGTATTTCTTGCGTTGCTCGGCAAACTAAATAACCTGCCAGTAGGTTGTTGGATATACAAAGCATCTCTAAAAATACTCAAAATTCACTTTTAGTAATAGCTAAAAGCTGATTAACGAAAGGAAAAAATTATGGGTTTACATCGTTCACAATTTCCAAATCACTTTCTGTTTGGCGCAGCCACCTCGAGTTACCAAATCGAAGGCGCAGCCAATCTCGACGGACGCAGCCCAAGCATCTGGGATACCTTTGCCCACTCAGCAGGTCGTACCAAAAATGGCGACACTGGCGATGTGGCTTGCGACCATTATCACCGCTATCTTGAAGACACCGACCTAATGCAGCAACTTAATTTGAATGCTTATAGGTTCAGTACCAGTTGGTCTCGGGTGCTGCCCGAAGGGACAGGGCGAATCAATCAAGCAGGGATAGATTTTTACTCGAGACTGGTGGATTCTTTGCTTGAACGTGGGATTGAACCGTGGCTGACCTTGTACCACTGGGATTTACCGCAAGCCCTAGAGGACAAAGGCGGTTGGGGCGCTCGAGACACAGCGTTTGCCTTTGCTGAGTACGCCCAAACGATGGCAACCCATTTAGGAGACCGAGTTAAAAATTGGTTTACCCACAACGAACCTTGGTGTACGGCTTTTTTAGGGCATCAAATCGGTATGTTTGCGCCCGGTAAAAAAGACCCAGCCTTGGCGCTACAAGTGGCGCATCATTTGTTGTTATCGCACGGATTGGCAATTCCAGCCATTCGCAGCGCCTCGAGCCAAGCCAAAGTCGGGGCTGCCTTAAACCTCTGGACGGTACATCCAGCCTCCGAATCTGAAGCTGATATTCTGGCGGCTAAACGCTACGATGGTTTTTCCAATCGCTGGTTTTTAGACCCACTTTATAAACAAAGCTATCCTGCTGATATGCTCGAGTTATATGCTGGTCATGCACCAAAAATTGAGGCTGGCGATATGGAAATTATTGCCACCCCAACTGATTTTTTGGGAGTCAATTACTATATTCGGATGGTTGTGGCAAATGATTCAAGCAACCCGTACCTTGGCACAAAAACCGTTTTACCACCAGAAAGTCAGTACACCGATTTTAATTGGGAAATCTATCCTGATGGCTTACGTGAATGTCTCGAGCGAGTCCAAAACGAGTACAACCCCAAGGCGTTGTACATCACCGAAAATGGGGCGTGCTATGACGATGACATCAATGCCGAAGGTGTGGTGGCTGACCATAAACGCCAAAAATACCTCGAGCAGCACTTGGAAGCCGCCCATCAAGCCCGCAGCAATGGGGCAAAACTCGAAGGGTACTTTGCTTGGAGTTTAATGGATAATTTTGAATGGGCAGAAGGCTACAGCCGACGTTTTGGTTTGGTGCATGTGGATTTTGAGACCCAAAAACGCACCCCCAAATTATCGGCACATTGGTATAAAAACTTTTTGGGCAACCCATGAACCCGATTTCTTTTATCAGTGCGAATTTTGTGGCTCGAGAACTTGATTACAACATGACTGAAGGCTGGATGCAGGGCGACACCGCCACCCAAGAATTCTTTAAGCCAATCAAAACCTTTGAAGCACGGTTTATTGCAATGCTGGCAGAAATTAAAAGCATGGGGTTTAGCAGCCTCGACTTATGGGGGGCGCACCTCCACCCAAACTGGGCAACCCCCGAACACTTGGGAATAGCAAAAAACGCACTTCGAGAACAAGGTTTAACCGTCACTAGCCTTGCGGCTTGGTGTGGCGACCTTGAAGCCTTAGAAGGATTTACTCGAGTTGCCAATGCGCTTGGCACAACTATTATCGCCGGTGGTGCGCCTGTGCTGACTCAGGCTCGAGCCGAAACACTGCATATTTTGCGCCAGACTGGGGTTAAAATTGCTATCGAAAACCACCCCGAAAAAAATGCTTTGGAAGTTCTAGCCCAAATTGGTTCAGACCACGATTTGATTGGTGCAGCCCCCGATACAGGTTGGTGGGGAACACAAAACATGGACAGCCCAACTGCCTTGCGTGAATTGGGGCAGCATATTTTGATTGTCCATTTTAAGGATGTTAAAGAGGTTGGAACGCACCAAACATGCCGTTTTGGGGATGGAATTGTCAACCTTAAAGGCAGCCTTGAAGCCCTGCAAGAAATCGGATATACAGGTGTTCTTGGTATCGAACATGAACCCGAAGAACACAATCCAAGGGCTGATATTGTCTACAGCAAAACCTTGCTCGAGACTTGGTTAGGGGGCAAGCGATGAAACTGGCCATCATTGGTTGTGGCAACATTGCTGGACCGTATTCCAAAGACCTTCAACAACATCCAGATCTCGAGATTATAGGATTCTATGACCTTGACCCACAAAAGGCGCAGTCATTGGCTGACAAATACGGCGGTCTTGTCTATCCAACCCTAGAAGCAGCCCTGGAAGACCCGGCGGTTGAAATGATTGTCAATCTGACCATTTTTAACGCCCATTATGAGGTGGTTAAAGCCGGTTTATTGGCAGGAAAACATGTCTACAGCGAAAAACCTCTGGCACTCGAGGCGACCCAAGCCTTTGAATTGGTGCAATTGGCAGAACAAGTTGGTCAGCGCCTTGCTTGCGCCCCGATTACTTTTTTAGGCGAAGCCCAACAAACAGCCTTGCAAGCCATTCGCCAAGGAAAAATAGGGCAATTGCGGGTTATTTATGCCGAAGTCAACCACGGACGGATCGAATCTTGGCATCCAAACCCAGCCCCATTTTATGCGGTTGGTCCGATGCTTGATGTCGGGGTTTACCCACTCACACTGGTCACGGCATTGCTTGGTTCGGCGATTCGTTTAAGCAGTTTTGCCACCACTTTGCATCCCAACCGCATCAGTCAAGACGGGACAGCATTTCAGGTGGACAGTCCAGATTTTTATGTGGTTAATCTTGAATTCCCAAACAACATTATCATGCGATTAACCTGTAATTTTTATGTTTCTGGTAAAAGTAAACAAGCCGAAAGCATCGAATTTCATGGCGACCAAAGCTCCTTGTACCTCGAGTCTTGGTTTGGGGCAGATTGCCGCTTAGAAAAAGCCGATTTTGGTGAAAGCAATTATCAAAGCCTGCCTTTGGTGCAAGAACCGACCAGCCATATAGACTGGTCTCGAGGAATCAAAGATTTTGTGGCTGCCATTCAGGAAAACCGTGTTTCTCGAGTGACCGGAGCGCAAGCAGCACACATTGTCGAAATTCTTGAAGCTGCCAACATCAGTGCCAAAAGTGGTCGCCCAGTGGATTTACATTCTACTTTTGAACCACCCGCCCCGATGGACTGGGCAAAATAATCAAGGAACTGTCCGTAAATAAAATCCGTAAATCGTTGGGCGAGGCTTCTTGACCATAAACGCGCACCTTACGGGCATGGTCGCATGCCTCGCCCCTACAACAAAAATCTCGTGCTAAACCGTAGGGGTTAGGCATGCCTAACCCGTTTGTAAATCATGATGATCCATTCCCAATTCGGGAAGCGCGAACAGTCCGCAAGCGACCCAAGCGCGAATAGCCCGACAGGTGCTGTTTTATGAGCAAGAAGCTCGTTAGGTGCTGTCTTGTGAGCAAGAAATTTTCCCAAGCGGTTATCCGTAGGGGTGCAGCACTGCGCCGCTACGACAAAACTGGTTATTGGGCATTTGGAAGTTGTAAACTAAGTCATGGAGTTGTTTTTTGACTGAATCGGCGGAACAACTGGCTTTGCGTGAACGTTTAGAGCGTGGGCAAACCTTGCTTTTTGCAGCACGAAATAGCTTAGAGCGGATACAAGCCTATCTGCTGATAGGGGATGCCCAACATGACCTCGCCGAGTATCAGGCAGCCCAAGAAACCTTTTTGAAAGCCGAAGCCTTGGCGCGGCTACTCGAGAACCCACAATGGATTGCCGAAGCACTGGTAGGGCGGGTGCGGGTGGCGGGTGGTCAATCGCAATATGCAGAAGTCATTAAAGCCGCCAGAGAAGCTGTATCGCTGGCGCGTCAGGCGGGTGACTCGAGTACACTGGCTAAAACCTTGTACTGGTTAGGCAATACCGAATTTTATTTGGGTAGCCTATCCACTGCTCGGGGTCATCTCGAGGAATCGCTGAAAGTCGTGGCTCTAACCGGCGACCCATTGCGCCTTGCCAGCACCATGACTTTACTTGGGCGACTCGAGGGACAAGCTGGGCGTTTAAGGCAGCGCATTGAACTGCTGCAAGAAGCCCTGAAAATCAATTTAGAATTTGGTTATCAAAAAGGCATTGCCATGTGCTTAACGGGTTTAAGTTGGAGTACCTTATTGGACGGTCAGTACAGCCAATCGGAGCGTTTATCGCAGCAAAGTCTGGCACTTTTTCGGCAACAAGGCTC
>JAYWHB010000182.1:0-4535 GCA_043777915.1 Deinococcales bacterium | reverse complement strand
CTTCTCGAGGTTCAAAACTAGCCTGCCAATCGTTAGGGCTACGGTTGCCACTGGCAAAACGAAGCGTGGCTTCGATGTGAAAAGCACTATGGGCAGTGTGTGCCGCAATACTCGAGTCAAGTGCAGTTGGCGCAGAGGCTTGCACGGCACTTAAACCATCAAGGGCTGCAAAAAAACCTTGATTACTCGAGCCATCTGGCTTGGTGTTGTCCAAAAAATGTGTACCCAGATTGGGTTTACCACCCTCAAAGGCTTCTTGTAGCACACCTAAAAAAGCACTGACAAAAATATTTTCCATAGCCCTATTGTACTCGAGGAATGATAGAATTGCCTCATGAGACTGGCTCAATTAAACATTGCCCGAATTGCATATCCGCTCGAGTCAGTAGAAATGCAGGATTTTACCTTGGCACTGAGCGCCATCAATTTACTTGCCGAAAACAGCCCCGGGTTTGTCTGGCTCTTAAAGGACGAAAACAACACCGCCACCACTTTTAGAATCTACGATGACCCTAGCCTGATTGTAAACATGAGCGCCTGGGAGAATTTAGAAGCCCTGCGGCATTATGTTTTTAATAGTGGTCACAGTTATTACTTAAAACGCCGTAAAGAATGGTTTATTCCACTCGAGCAGACTGGCACGGTGCTGTGGTGGATTAAAGACAGTCATATTCCAACCTTAACCGAAGCCCAAGAAAAACTCGATTTACTAAGGCTTCACGGCAGTACCCAAGAAGCCTTTGGTTTTGCTCAAGCCTTCCCAGCCCCCGCCACTGTTTTGGCGGTCAGTCGCAGTGCCACCCACACGATGAGTAAGCCCAATGTCGATAGCTTGCAGATTCTTAAAGGTTTAGGGGTCGAAAACGACGCACACCAAGGTGTTACCGTCAAGCACCGCTCGAGGGTTGCCAGAGACCCAAGCCAAGCCAATCTGCGCCAAGTTCACCTGATTCACGCCGAATTATTTGAAGAAGTTGCTACCCAAGGTTTTACGGTTCTGCCGGGGCAAATGGGCGAAAACATCACCACCTCAGGCATTGATTTACTTAAGTTGCCCAAAGGTACAATTTTAGAAATCGGTTCGGTGCAACTCGAGGTGACTGGCTTGCGTAACCCTTGCTTACAAATAGATGGATTGCAAAACGGACTCCTAAAAGCGGTTCTCGAAACCACCCCAGATGGTCAATTGGTTCGCAAAGCGGGAATCATGACGATTGTGCTTGAAGGCGGCGAAATACGCCCAGACGACAGCATCAAAGTCATTTTGCCATTCGAGCCGTATCAACCATTAGAAGTGGTCTAAAAAAAGCAAATCACCAAGAATTGTCTATGGTACGCGAAGCCACCACACCAAAGATAGTAGCGAGTATCACTAACCAAATCATCCAATCCCCAAAACGCACATAAAGAGTTTGGTTTTTCTCGAGGGCATACTTTGCCTCGAGCGCCAACGATTGCTGAATCGGAGCGCGTTGTAACACCTGACCGAGTGGGCTAATCACTGCCGTAATGCCGGTATTACCAACCCGCAGCACATAACGCCCAGTTTCGATGGCGCGGAGTCTACCCATCATAAAATGCTGCTCGATGCCCCATGTGCGCCCAAACCAACCATCGTTAGAAACATTGACTAAGACTTGCGCTCCAGCCAAAACCCTTGCCCTCGAGACATCGGGAAAAACGCTGTCATAACAAACATATGTGCCGAATTTTTCGCCATCCAACTCGAGGGTACGGGTTTCAAATTTTAAGTCCATACCTCCAAAACCAGCCCCTAAACCAAGTAAAGAAAAAATTGGATTGTAAATAAATGCCAGTTCACGCCGAAAAATGTAAAACTCACCAAACGGCACAAGATGCTGCTTGGTGGATGTACCAAACAGCACCCCATTCTTAATGACAGCTACAGCATTAACCCGTCCTCCCTGACGAAAATCGGCAACACCCGAAATCAAACGCCCTAATTCTGGGGCATTACTTGAACCGTTCAGATTGGCAAGTTGCTCGAGACTGAGTGCCGCTTCAGGGTAGATAATGACCGTATTAGGATTTTTTGGTTTTGATAAATCCTTAAAAATTTCAAGGTCAGATTTACCACTCGGACGTGCCAAACGCCCAAATGGGTCTATGTTGCCTTGAACCAACAAGGCATGACGGTTTGGGGTGCTGGGCGCTGGACGGGTGAAACCAAAAACCAAACCCAACACCAGCACCACCATAGAAACAGGCAACCATCGCCACTCGAGAAAGCCCAAGGCAGCAATACTAGCGGCTATGCCAAGTATTATAAAACTCAGTACATAGACCCCACCCAACTGGGCTAACTGCGCTAACGGGGTATCTATTAAGGTATACCCAAAATTCCCCCACGGAAAAGACAAAGCCCCCATGTTGGCACGAATGTACTCGAGGATTAAAACCAGCATGGCTAACACCAAAACTGTACCCAAATGGGTTTTGGTCAAACGGTGCGCCAGCCATGCCATCGCTGCATTTAGAGCCGCTTCAGCCACCCATAAAAGCGGCATAATCACCCAAACAAAAGGACCAAAACTAAGTGAAAACGACTGTGGCAACCAAAATAAATGGACTGCCCAAAATCCTAGCCAGCCAAAAAACCCGACTCGAGCCGCATTTTTGGCGGTTTGTTCTCGAGCCACCAAGTACAACAACCCCGCCAATGGCAAAACACTAAGCCAAGCCAGAAAAAAAGGCAGGTGTAAAAATCCAGTTAAAACACCTAAGCCAAAAGCCAACCTTGCGCTGAAGGTCATGGCTTTGGGAGTAGAACGCCAAGAAAAGGCTAAGTCATCGCTACGCATGGCGGCAGGATAATAACATTCTAAGCATTGATAAGTATGTCTAGCAAAGATGAAAAAACTAAAGTAAACTAAGCAAATTGTGAGACTTGGTGTCATCAGCGACCTTCATGCAAATATCCATGCTTTACGCGCCGTATGGAAAAAATTTCAGGATTTACATGTCACCCAAATTGTTTGTCTAGGTGATTTGGTTGGTTACGGCGCAACACCAGACGAAGTGTTGCGTTTCTTGCGTGAACACGAAGTCAGTACCACCATGGGTTCAAGCGAAGCCCGTTTAGCTTTTGAACTCAACAACCGCGAAGTACGTCAAGGCATTGCTGACCAAACCATTGAATGGAGCAGAACCCGTTTAACCCCCGAAGACTTCAAATGGATGCGAGCTTTACCGATGACCGGAAAAATACAAACCAGCCACGGCAGGGTTCGCTTTATGCACGGACTCCCCGACGACCCCGATGCTCGAGTTGATATGGCAGATTCACAAAAAAACCTCAATGAACTGCTCGAGAAACTCAATTGCCAAATTTTTATCACTGGTGGCAGCCATGTCCCGAGTATGCGCGAAGTCAACCAAGGTTTTATCATCAACCCCGGTAGTGTTGGTTTAAGCCTCAACGGAGAACCCGGCGCGGACTGTGCAATTCTTGATTTTACTGGGGCAAAGTTACGGGTAGAACTCTTAAAAGTAAATTATAATCTGCAAGCGGCGGCTTTTGACATTCTCACTTGGGATTTACCCAGTGTGATTGCCGATGTGATTAAAAACGGTACAGCCAAGAAATAAGCCACAAAAAGAAAAATCCCACCGTTTGCACAGTGGGTTATCTTTGGTGACCCCGACGAGAATCGAACTCGTGTACACGCCTTGAAAGGGCGTTATCCTAACCGCTAGATGACGGGGCCAACCCTAAATCGGTCAGCGCAGAATAGTATCAGAAGAAATCATTTACGTCAAGGGGCGTGAAAACGGGTTCTCGAGCCGAGGAGTAAACTCGAGAACCAACACACCCAAGGAGTTTAGGCATGAACCGCCAAAACATCGGTTAATAAATGCACCAATTTGTCACGCAAGGTAGTAAATTCACTCGAGCGGGTGAGTTCGGCTCGAGGGCGAGGACGTGAAAAAGGCACATCAATAATTTCTTGAATCCGAGCTTTAGGACCATTGCTCATGACCACAATTCGGTCAGAAAGGTAGAGTGCTTCGTCTATGTCGTGCGTCACCATGACCACGGTTTCGACTCCGCTTTCACCTGTCCACATTTCATTGAGTTTATCTTGCAAAGTACCTCTGGTCAGCGCATCAAGCGCCCCAAAAGGCTCATCCAAGAGCAGCACCTTGGGATGGGTAGCAAAAGCCCGAGCAATCGCCACACGCTGCTTCATCCCGCCCGATAATTCACTTGGGCGTTTATCCTTATGCGCCCACAAACTGACCGCCCGTAAAAAAATCTCGACTCGAGCCTTAATTTCAAGGGCTGATAATTCTGGACGTGCCGCTTCAAGTGCCTCAGAAACATTTTGATAAACATTAAGCCAAGGCAGCAAAGAATAATTCTGAAAGACCACTGCCCTATCTGGACTTGGTTTTAGAATCTCCAAGCCATCAAGCCGAATACTGCCTGTACTTGGCAACTCGAGACCCGCAATCAAAGACAACAAGGTACTTTTACCGCATCCCGAATGCCCAATCAGACTGACAAACTCACC
>JAYWHB010000181.1:0-1594 GCA_043777915.1 Deinococcales bacterium | reverse complement strand
CTTGGGGCTATGAGCTATGGGCTATGAGGCTCTTGATTTGACTCATAGCTCAAGACTCAAAGCTCATAGCCAGTATTTTATCTACTGTAATACTCAACCACGAATTGTTCGTTGACTGGAATCACAACATCTTCTCGAGCCGGCAAACGATCAAATTTACCCTCGAGCTTATCAGCATCAAACGAGACCCAGTTTGGGGTACGGCGACGCTTAGAGGCTTCAGCATTTTCCTTAAAGAAAGTTAAGGTTTTGCTGGCTTCTTTGACGGTGATGCTGTCGCCTGGTTTAACACGGTAACTTGGGATGGTCACGCGCTTACCATTGACCCTAATGTGGTCATGCCCAACGAACTGACGGGATTGACGGCGGGTGGTGGCAATACCCATGCGGTAGACAACATTATCTAAGCGGCTCTCGAGCAGTTGAATAAAAATTGTACCCGTTACGCCAACACGGTTAGCAGCTTCGCCGAACAAGTTACGAAATGGCTTTTCAGACATGCCGTAAATACGAATTAACTTTTGCTTTTCGCGCAAACGGACACTAAAGTCGCTAGGGCGACCTTTGCGGCGTTGACCGTGTTGACCAGGGGCGTATTCACGCCGAGCGAGGTATTTTGCGACCTTATCGGAATCAAAAAGATTGACTCCTTCGCGGCGACATAATTTAATTGCGGGTCCAGTATAACGAGCCATTACAACCTCATCTTCTTACGCGCACGGCAACCGTTGTGCGGTACCGGAGTATCATCCATGATCGAACGGACATCTAAGCCACTGGCTTGAATGGCACGAATGGCTTGTTCACGTCCCGAGCCAGTACCACGCACAACCACATCCACAATGGTCATGCCCATGCCTTGGGCTTTTTTAGCAGCGTCGGCGGCGGCAAGTTGGGCAGCGTACGGTGTGCCTTTTTTGCTGCCTTTATAACCGATTGTACCGCCGCTTGACCAAGCCACAGGATTACCAGCGCTATCGGCAATGGTGACAATGGTGTTGTTATATGAAGCATTAATGTACGCCTTGCCGCTTGGTATATTGCGGCGTTTGGCTTTTGGAGCCTTTCCTTTAGCAGGTTTCGCCATGATTACTTCCTCGCGGCTTTCTTCTTACCGGCAACGGTCTTACGAGGACCTTTGCGGGTACGAGCGTTGGTTTTGCTGCGTTGACCACGAACAGGTAAGGATTTACGGTGACGTAAGCCACGGTAGCTTCCAATGTCCATCAGTCGCTTGATGTTCTGACCAATTTCTGAACGCAAATCGCCTTCGATTTTGAAGTTTTTCTCAACAAAATCACGCAATTTGGTTTGTTCAGCTTCGGTCAAAGCCTTAACCCTTGTATCTGGGTTGATACCTGTTGCCTTAAGCACTTCCTGGCTACGGGTTAATCCGACACCAAAAATGTAAGTTAAAGCAATTTCGACACGCTTTTCGCGTGGCAAATCCACACCACTAATACGCGCCATGCTTAACCCTGCCTCTGCTTATGATTGGGGTCTTTGCAGATCACAAAAACCACCCCATGTCGGCGAACAACTTTGCAGCTATCGCACATTTTCTTAACACTTGCTCTGACTTTCACGATTTTCC
>JAYWHB010000180.1:0-4541 GCA_043777915.1 Deinococcales bacterium | reverse complement strand
TAAATTCTAGGGTGTATGTTTTCATTTGCTTTGACATCATAGTCTCCGATTTCTATTTGAAACCGACCTTCATGTCCACGAAAGCGTACTCTTTCCATAGTTACCATAAGCCACTATTTCTTGACTTCCTCGAACACTGGCACATCCCCAAGAAGTGGCTCGAGACCCGCGTACCGCCTTTGCCAATGCTCGAGCCGTGCGTGTTCTGATTGGCTGGGCATGATGGCTAGATTCTCGGGGGAATTATCGAGCCTGTCGCCGTTTTTGTGATGCACCACTTCTCGAGGCTCGAGGGAGCGCCCTAGTTTTTCCTCGGCGGCTAAGCGATGAGCATAACGGGGTTTCTGACCGCGTTCTGGGCTGTGGACTCGAGTTCGTTTGTAGCGCATAATTTACACCGTTGTGGAATGAATGAACTGATGGTTTGGAATTGCACTTTTCAGGGATTGAATGGCATGGGGGCTTAATTGCTGCATCCTTAAGTAATCTTTGATGTTTGGGTCTGTTTTAATGTAACACTTGAGTTCTTCTTGTACTTCGCTAGGCAATTGAGCGCGAAACTCAAAACCCCAGTCAGTAAGCAAGAGTTCGCTGTAGTGGAATACCTGAAATGCCCATTCTGAATCAAACCAGTACATCATACAAGACGCACCCAAAGGCGATTTGGTGGCTTTTTTAGAAACCAAGTAAATTAAAGTTGGCTTTTGGTTTAACTGATTTGATTCATAAAATGCACCCACTTGAGCTTGAAGCATGGTCTTATTCTACTCGGTTTTTTACCGCCATAAGCCGCGCTTTGCTTCACGGGCTTCTCGAGAAGCAGCTAGGATTTTATCGGCGTACTTGACATTTGGCGGGATAGTGAGCGGGTCGGCGTACCCTGCTCGAGCAATTTCTACACTCGAGTTTTTACCATTTAGAATCAGGTAGGCGAGGTTGCGCCCGTAACGGTCTATATGCTGCACATCCCATTCGATGGTCACAGCTTTATTCTCGAGTAGTGTTTCGGTGAATGCACTGGCACGTTTACCTTCAGCCACTATGCTGTCTAGGCTTTGTCCTGTTCGTTCTGCAATACTTTTTGCTCGAGCATTGCGTTTGGATTCTGGGGTATCAATACCGATGAGTCTAAAGCTCTTTGTGAATCCCTCGAGATACACCGTGTCACCATCTACGATTCGGGTGACTTTAGCGGTTTGGAGTCGCTGCACGTTCGCGGGTTGGGTAATGACTTGGTAAATGGCTGCACCGATGAGCAATGGAACAGCGACTAGAATTTGCATTTGAAAACGATGATTCATAAGTACCTTAAAGTGTGGTGTTTGTAGTGTTTATGGTGTATAATGTTTAGATGAACACTGCCCTCATTCCAACCGTGCCTGACATTCAAACTTCCCAAGCGATGATCAAGGACTTACCACACGCTAAGCGTATACGCCTTGAAATCGGTGGGCAAAAGTACACCCTGCCACAAGGTATTCGTGAACAACTCGAGCAGCTACTGACCAACACCGCCAATGGCAAAGTCAGTACCATCAACACGATTAACCAAGAACTTTCTAGCCAAGAAGCGGCGGAAATGTTGCGGGTCTCGAGACAATTCTTGGTGAATGAAGCTGACAATGGGAGGATTGCCTACCGAAAAATTGGTACACATCGGCGCTTTAGTTTGCAAGCGGTACTGGCGTACCAAACCATGACCAATCAAGAGAGCCTTGAAGCCCGCCAAGCCTTGGTAGACCAAGCCCAAGAACTCGGTTGGGACGACTGAATGCGGGTTTTGTACGACGCTTGCGTATTGTTTCCAGCTTCGTTGCGAGACTTTTTGATTGAGCTTGCCACAACAGGCTTGTTTGAAGCCCGTTGGACAGATTTGATTCACGAAGAATGGATTGGGAATTTGTTGCAGCAACATGCTGACCTCAGCAGGGAAAAACTTGAGTACACCAAAGCAATGATCAACAAAGCTGTTTTGAATAGTGTGATTACTGGTTTTGAAGCACGAATAGAGGGCTTAGAATTACCAGACAAGAATGACCGCCATATTCTGGCTGCCGCAATTCATGGGCAAGCTGGGTTGATTGTGACTTTGAACCTACGGGACTTTCCAGCTTCAGCCCTCGAGTCACATGGTATTCGAGCAGTGCATCCGGACGAATTTATTCTTGAGTTGATGGACATGGATTTACCTCGAGTTTTAGAAGCACTGGTAACGTGTCAAAAGCGGTTAAAAAATCCACCAAGAAGTATGGCGGCTCACCTCGAGCGTTTACACAAAGCTGGTTTGGTCAGTGCTAGTGAGCAACTGGGAAAATACCTTGACTCTCCAAAAGTACAAGTGGATACATCGTTCCAATACAGGTGGATACATCGTTCCAATAAGATTGAGAGCGGAGAGTGAATGACCGTCTGTGGGATACCCGTCCCTTTTTTGCTGTATGAGTGGATACATCGTTCCAATGCCGACTCGAGCGACCCAGCCCGATAGGTGCATTTTTAGGGTCAAGAGAGGGGGCGGGTATTTGATTTACACGATGTTAAAAATTGGGATAATCATTCTTTTTCACAAGTTTGGGCGTTACCAAACGTGGTTTTTTCATCACCATTACTGTTAAAACCAGTGGCAGTAATGGTGATAACCGCGCAGCGCCTTTGGGTTTCGGTGGTGGTGTCGGTAGACACAGCTTTAGAACTGTCTGGGGCTAGATCAAAAGCACTTTCTGAACGCTCGAGTTCATCGAGTTTATTGGTGTCAAAGCGGTACAAGGCAACGCTTGAGGAAACCGTGACCGAATCAAGACGCGCCCATATAAACAGCACCACCGCGAGGGCAGTGCTTCCAGCTTCTCGAATCTCGAGCTTACTGGACAGTGTGCCAATACCGCTTAGGGATAGGGTTTTACTGGCTGTGGCAGTGGTTTTAATTGGTGTGGTTTTGCCACAGCCAAAGAGCAGTACAAAGATAAGCATGAGACTCATGCTTTTGGCAGGTCTTTGACTCGAGGGAATAGCGAGGCTTGGCGGTACTGGGCAGCTATAAAAGCATTTCGGCTTCTCGAGCCGTCAAATCAAGTTTCACTTTGCTTCCTGAGGATTTGCTCTAAGTTCGAGATGGTAATGGTACAGATTCGGACATTTCTCGAATCAGGCTAGAAAACGGGGCGCAGCGCTCTAGGGAAATGGTTTTTGCTAGTTCCTCGAGCATTGGGTTAAGAACATCGAGGATTGCAGTTTTACCTGCGCCACCATCACCAAGAATAATAATGCTTTGTCCGCGTTGGACTCGAGTCATGATGTTACGGCTTTCGGTGATACATCCGACCAGTGGAGTGTCTTCTGGGTTGCTCATCGTACCTCTATAAGTGGCATGATAAACATAAATCGTTTATATGTCTATACGATTATACGTTTAGCTATTTATATGATTTTAGTAAATTGCTTGGGTGATTCAAATACCGATTTCATTTTCGACATTTATTACATTTGCTTAAACGTATAAACGTATAAACGCTTATACGTTTATACGTTTAATTTGACAAAGAACTTTGAAATGTTTAGACTGTTCAAGGTATGAAAGCGTCTCAAGTACACCAAGGAAGTCAATGACTCAACCAAATCCACAAATTATTTACCCTTGGCATCCAGAACACTTGGATAACAAGAATCCGTTGATTATTGAGGATTTATTGGTCATGTCGCGGAGCAAACGAATTTGCGCTCAGAAGTGCAAGCAAATGATTGGAGACTTGTGCATCAATGGTAGCGAAAGTCGTTACCGTAAACACCTCGGTGGTGTGCTGTGGGAACTCAAAGACCGCACTTCAGATGGGGGTGCGCGAGTTTATTTTTTACAAAATACGCTCAATCAATTTTTTGTCTATCATGCCGAATGCAAGAACGAAAATGAAGCCACGCAAACACTCTTAAGTCATGGTTTGGCAATAAGAAACGCACTTGCCGCGAAAGTCCCCATTCAGCCCTCTTGGTACGGCAAAAGAAAGAGGAATTTATGAAAAACACCCTTCTTGATGAAGTCCAAGCCATGCTTGGAACACCCCCTGTTGACATCGTTGTTGCCGAAGGCTCGAGTTTTGTGATTGAGGATTTTGCAACTTTTTCCAGTACGCTCGACCAGTTGATTGCGGTGCAAACCGTTGGTGATGGGCTACGCCAAGCTCGGAAACGGCGCAAATTAACCAGCCGTCAATTGGCAAGCCAGCTTGACCTGAGCCAAACACGAATCATGGAAATGGAACGGGCAAATACTGAACTTGAACTTAGGACGGTGGCTCGAGTTGCAGAAGGTCTTGGTTATCGGGTCAAACTCGAGCTTATTCCCAATGATGCTAGTGAGCCAACCATTTCTGTGACCATGCCTTACCGAGCCGATATTGTGGGCAACCTGCATCCATAAATCTAAACAAGTGGATGTTTAGACGTTTATTCGTTTAGTTTGACAAGTGCTATTTGAGTAGTTTAGACTATTCAATTATGAAACAAAGCACTAAAAAAGAACTTCACGCCATGCTCGGCACTCCACC
>JAYWHB010000179.1:0-1596 GCA_043777915.1 Deinococcales bacterium | reverse complement strand
GTAGGAAACAGCATCCATGACCTCGAGCAGAAGCGGTTGAAGACAATGACTCATGGCTTTTTTTAACATCAAAGCATAGGCAAGGTTGTTGATGTCCTCAGAAGTACAAGCAAAATGTACAAATTCGCCTACATCTTCAAGGGTTGTGCCTCCCAATTTTTCGCGGATAAAATACTCTACGGCTTTAACATCATGTCGCGTGGTGCGCTCAATTTCTTTGATGCGTTCGGCATTGTCAACACTAAAATTCGCGTTCAAAGAATCCAAGAGAACAAACTCGGCAGGTTGTAAAGCCCGAATCCCGTCAAGATTTGCATGAGACAAAAACTCCAACCATTTCAGTTCAACCAAAACACGATACTTCATTAGGGCAAATTCAGAAACAAAATCCTCGAGCGGTTGCGTAACTCTTGCGTACCGCCCATCTATCGGAGAAATACTTTTGATACTCATTGCAACACCACACTTTCACTGGCTCGAGCAATAACCTCACCAATTAAAAACACATCATCGCCTAAAATCTCGAGGGCTTGTACAAGTTGATTCTCGGGAATGACAACCGTCATCCCAATGCCCATATTAAAGGCGTGATATGCGTCGTACTCAGACAATTTTGCCCGCTCGAGAATCAACTTAAAAATATTGGGGATGCGCCAAGTACCGCGTTTAATCCATGCGGCTTTGTCTTTTGGCAGGGTGCGCGGAATGTTATCCCAGAGTCCGCCTCCTGTAATGTGCGCCATTGCGCGAATATCTATTCCAGCTTCCTCGAGGGCGTTGATATGGTCTAAGTATGAACGATGCGGCATCAACAGGGCTTCGCCAATGGTCATGCTTTCTAAATCGGCTCGAGGTTTTGTCCAAGATAGTCCAGCCAGCGTTTTTCGAGCCAAACTATACCCATTGGTGTGTAAACCACTTGAGGGCAGCGCTAAAATACAATCGCCGACCTCGACTCGAGTGCCATCTATTAGCTTTCCATGCTCGAGACTGCCAACCATTGTGCCAGCCACATCGGATTCACCTGTTTTATAGACTCCGGGCATCTCGGCTGTTTCACCGCCAAGTATCACGCAATTGGCGGCGCGGCAGGCTTCTGCCATACTCGAGACAATAGCGGCGACCCATTCAGCTTTGAGACTATTCGCCGCAATGTAATCCAAAAAGAAAAGCGGTTTTGCACCTTGAACCAAAATATCGTTAATCCCATGATTGACAATATCCGCACCAATCCCAGACCAATTGCCAACCTGAGCCGCAACCATTGTTTTTGTGCCTACCCCATCGGTACTGGCAACCAACAACGGACGCTGCATGGACTTCAAACTCGAAATATCAAATACCCCACCAAATGCCCCAACCCCAGCCACCACTCGAGCATCATGGGTCGAACGAACTGCGTCCTGCATCAGTGCCACGGCTCGAGTTCCTTCGGCGATATTCACCCCAGCCCCAGCATACGCATCGGTTGGTTTTGGTGAAACAATTGTCTGCCCAATATCACTGCGGTAATGTGCATCCTCAAAAGAAATCTGTTTAACCCCAGAATAGGCTTTGTGTAGTGCTTCCTCGAGATTCTTGCCCGTAGCACTGACA
>JAYWHB010000178.1:0-1596 GCA_043777915.1 Deinococcales bacterium | reverse complement strand
TTCCAGTTCCAGCCATTGTGATGCTGGTGGTGGCAATCATCAGTGGGATTGTTCTGCGCTTTACACCATTTGGTCGCCATGTCTACGCGGTTGGTGGTAATGCAGTAGCGGCGCGTTTGTCTGGTGTACAGGTGGATCGGGTCAAAATTATTGCCTTTGTGATTTGCGGTGTCTTAACCGCTCTGGCTGGGATTATTCACGCCGCACAACTCAACCAAGGTAGCCCCAATGATGGTGTGGGTTACGAACTTAATGCGATAGCTGCTGTGGTGATTGGTGGCACAAGCCTGATGGGTGGAATTGGCACATTGGCTGGTTCGATTATTGGCGCGTGGATGCTTGGCATGATTGACAATATCTTAGGGCTAAACAACATCAATTCAGATGTGCAACTGCTGATAAAAGGGGCTTTGATTGTCGCCGCAGTTGGTTTACAACGCTTACAACGCCGAGCCTAAAGCGCTCGTTAAAGGAGGTGATGCACAGACCTAAAAAGTAAGCAGCATTAAAACTCGCCCAGCTAGACCCAGACACGCAAACGGTGTTTGTTTGGGAGTATTGTTCAAGGAGAAGCACCATGAAAAAGACCCAGTTCTTTGCCATTGCCGCAGGTCTCGCTAGTGTAGCACTTTTTGGTCTACAAGCCAGCCAAGCCCAAAGCAAAACCTATGTGATTGGTATGGCACAAGCCAACAATGCCGAGCCTTGGCGCGAAGCCATGAACGCTCAACTGACCTCGGCTGCTAAAAAAGCGGGTATGCAGCTTACCATTGCTGATGCCCGTCAGGATAATTCCAAGCAAGTAGCCGATGTCGAACGCTTTATTCAACAAAAAGTTGATTTGCTGATCATTTCGCCAAACGAAGCCGCACCTCTGACGGCAGTGGTTAAACGGGCATATGACGGTGGTATCCCTGTCATTGTACTTGACCGCGCTGTTCTGGGCGATGCTTACACGATGTTTATTGGTGCAGACAACAAGCTGATTGGTGAAAAAGCAGGTACATATGTTGGCAAATGGTGCCGCGAGAATAAACGTGTTCCGTGCAATGTCCTCGAGATTACCGGGCTTTCTGGCTCGCCACCCTCGGCAGACCGTGGCAGTGGTTTCCGCAAAGGTTTAGCCCTGAACCGCAACGCTAAAATTATTGCCAGCCCGACTTCGGAATGGTTGCGTGAAAAAGCCGTGGCTGTTGCAGCGGCGGCTTTCCAAGCCAACGCCAAAGTAGATGTCGTCTACGGACACAACGACCCATCAACCGAAGGTGGCTATTTGGCTGCTAAAAACGCTGGCAAAGACCTCTCGAAAATTTTGTTTGTTGGCATTGACGCGCTTCCGTCACCAGATGGTGGGATTATGGCAGTTATCGAAGGTCGTTTAGGGGCAAGTTATGTCTATCCAACAGGTGCAGCCGAAGCCATTGAATGGGCTGTAAAAATCTTAACCCAAGGGGCTAAACCACCAAAGAAAGTGGTTTTAGGAACAACCGAAGTTTACCCAAGTAATGCAATGGCAGTTTGCAAAAAATACGAATGTCCAGCTGCGAAGTAAATATAAGTGCGAGGCTTGAGCCATTAGCTCGAGCCTCGAGTGTT
>JAYWHB010000177.1:0-4548 GCA_043777915.1 Deinococcales bacterium | reverse complement strand
CTTCGGCTCGAGCAAAAAGCGTGTTGGTGTCGCTCTTTGTATGTGTAAAACCTTGCTTCTCGAGAACACGCCGTAATGTGATTTCCCGTGCTTCCATTGTGCCACCTTTGGCAAAGTACCGTGCCAGACTTTGCGCCCAGTCACCTCTGGCAGTGATTCTTGCCATGCGTTCTAAGGCAGTCTCGAGTTCAGATGCACTTGGCATTCTGTAAGTGTTTTCGTGCAGTACCAGTTCGGGCTGGATTCTAGGGCGTTGGTCTGGGGTTTCATCGGGTACACCAATGGTTAGCCCTGCAAATGGCAGCACACCTTTTGGTAGCTCGCACAAGTCTATAATCTGCTCGAGTGCGCTTAAGACCCCGCCAATCCAGCAACCTTGGTAGCCGAGGCATTCGGCGGCGTGTAACATTGTTTGCCCTGCCAGTACCGCATCGCCGATGCCAAAATGAATTGCAACCGCATCCCAAGCCCCAAATTCATAGCCTTTATGCTCGAGCAGGAGTTGTAGGCGTTTGACATCGGCACAAATCAAAAATGCTTCAGGGGCGGTTTCTATATGGGCGTTGTTGGTCAGTTCTGCTACTCGAGTTTTGGTTTTTCCTGTCAAACGAATAAAGCTGTACATCTGGGCAGTTGCATCGGTTGGGGCGTGTTGAGCGCAATAGAGAATTTGCTCGAGATGCCCAGTTTCCAGTGGTTGGGGTTTGTACTTACGAATCGTGCGGTGATTGGCAAAAACACTTAGGCGCGGGTCTAGGTTCATGGGTCTAACTTACCAAAAAATCAGCGCAGCTTTTAAGGGCTGCGCTGCAAAATAAGGTTTAGAATTTACTGATAATTCCAAGTTCCATCGCCGCAACCTGTAATTGTCCAAGTCAAGGAGTTTTTTCCATCGGTGAATTTAACATTGCCACTATTGACCATTTTATTGCTTCCACACGCATTGCGGTCTACAATCATACCTGTCGAGGAAAACTCTAAGCTCGATTCGTATTTATCTCCTGCCTTATTGACCTTAAAGGCAAATTTATTGTTAAATTTCAGTGTGCCTCGAGCAAATCGGTCGCTGTTGGTTGCACTGGGCTGGGGAGTGTATTCAAGTGTTCCATTGGTCGAGTATTCAAAGCTCGAGACCACGCCATTCAGTATTGAAACAGCTAGGAAATTGAAATTCTGGGTAATGGTGTATTTGCCATTGGCAGCCACGGTTACTTTGGTGTCCAAATTGGTTTGTAAGGCGATGCCATAATTGTTAGCCGGGTCTATATAGTAGAAGGTTAAATTAGTTAGTTTTACTTCGTAGCCACTGCTTGCGCCACCTGTGTTTGGATTATCATTGTAGTCTTTGATATAAACACCACCAAGTAGAGCGGCTGTAACTCCGTTATAGGTTGTGGCGCAATCAAAATCATAATTGAACAAGAGTGGAATACCGTCCCCATCGGCATCTGTTGTAGACCCGACACCGCATTTATTGCCACCTACTGGGGCTTGTGGCGATAGTTTGAGGCTTGAGTAAGCGCTTGGAAGAACAAATGGCGTGCTGCTGGCTTGTGTTCTCAGGATCGAGAAAGCCATCCCAAGGTTTTCAGGGGCTTTTTTAAGCATCGTCTCGAGTTTAGGGTTGTTTTGAGCGCCCTGCTGAATAATGGCAATTGCACTGGAGACATCTACTGGTGCGCCACGTAAAAATTGAGTTGAACTACCAACCGCTTGAGGTCCAAATTCTCGAATGTTTTGTTGATTTTGCGAATCCAATGGTTTTGTTGTCGGACAGCCTGTTAAAAACAGCGCTATTCCTACAGCCGAAAGGAGAATTTTTGTTTTCATGGGTGCATCCTAGCAGAGCTTCACAAAATTAGATGAGGAAAGTACAAAGTCTATGTTAATCAAGGCTCATCAACCGAAAGCATCACATCTCGAGCTAAAACCCCAATCGGTGAGGCGAGGTATTCTTGGGCTAAGAGTTGAAGCTGCTTGCGGGAGGCTTCTGACCAAGGCGCTAAAACCAAACGCACAAATTCAGCATAGTTTTTGCATAAAGCATTGGCTAAGGCAGGGTCATCGGCTTTTCCTTCTAAAACTTGTTTGGTGGCTTGTTCGTCGCGTAAGCCTAAACGCCAACCTGCATGAACTCGAGCCAATGCCCAATGCCAATCTGAATCATGAATTTCTTGAGCAGTTAAGTCCCATGCTTTTTGATAATCACCAAAAGATAATGCCAGAAGTGCTTGGGTTAATTGATAATAACCATAGCCATTTTCATGCGGCTCAAGTAGAGGGGTTTCTAAGACAAAACCATCACCCAGTTCGATAGTGATTCGAGCTTCCCATATCCTTGCTGTTTTTTCGAGCGGATGATTTCGTACTTGCTCAAGTTCTTGGCGGGCTTGATTGAGATTATTCTGTGCGTAAAAACATAAAGCCCGATTGTAAATCGCATACTTTTCGACTGTTTGAATACCAATACGACGAGATAACTGCAAAGCACGATCAAGGCTCAATTTGGCTTCATCAAAATCGGTATCCTGCATCAGAATAAGGGCTTTGTTAATATCTAAACTAACCAATATACGGATGTTTCCTGTAATTTCTGCATATTTTATGGATTGTGTCCAAGCAGAGAAGGCTTCTTTCCGATGATTTGTGTTGTAATAAGCGACTCCTAAATCATTCCAAGAAGTTGATAAAAAATGATTATTTCCTGACAATTCGGCAAGTTGGGTGGCTATCACAGCTAACTTTAGCTTTCGTTTGACTTGATGGGTACTGGTTGCTAAAACCGAGACCGCATGAATCAAATCTTCTAAGGCTTTTTCGTGCTTAGCAAAAGTAACGGCTTTGACTGCATATTCACGGGCTGTTTGAGGGTCTTTTTGTCGTAGTAGTACACTGAGTTCAATACACAACAATGTATATAAAGGCTCTTGGTTTGATGGTTGACCAATTAATTCTAATGCAGTTTCGTACTCTCCAGTAAATCGTATTGCCCGTACCAATTCTACTTTGGCTTGGGCAATTAACTTCTCGCTGTTTGGCAACCATTGGGCATGTTCAATCACATCACGCCACAAATTCTGAGCCTCTGGAATTCGTCCTGTCACGTTTAGCACTTCGCCTAAGTGGTGCTTGCCTTGCATGTGCAGCAATTGCTGGTTTTCCGTGGCACTATTATCGTTCTCGAGATGATTCGCTGACTCGAGCGCAAGTCGGTAAGCACGTTCGGCTTGTGGGTAAGCAAAAGCAGTTTGGGCGTTTTGTCCGGCTTGCATGGCAATTTCTAAGGCTTGAGGGTAACTCTCACTTGCGTACCAGTGTTCGGCTATTTCTAAAGGTTCGGCTTTGCCTGTGCGTAAAGTAGCAGCTTTGGCATGAAGGCGTTTGCGTTTTAAGCGCATGATGCCTTGGCGCAGCAGTTCGTTGTACATCGGGTGGGTGAACCTGAACCCTTCGCCGTTTGTGCCGGGGGTTTCGGCAATCAGTCTGGCTCGAGAAAGGCTTTCTAAAGCGTCAAGCGCATCATCGTCGCGCCAGTCGAGCATGGCGCGGGCATCTTCAAACCAAAACGCCCTGCCTAAAATGCTGGCGGCGCGGGCAAACTCGAGAACATTGGGGTCAAGCACTGCCAAGCGGTGCGCCAATAATTCGCCGAGGCTTTCGGGTAAGCCAGTTAAACTTCTGTTCCATTCGTAGACTTGGGCGCGGCGTTGAATTGCGCCGTTCTCGAGCATGGCTTTGAGGCGTTCTTCGAGTACCCAAGGGTTGCCGCCAGCGTGAGAGACCAATTCGTTTTCGAGCGCAGCTTCGATTTCACCACCGAGTAAGGCTTGTAGTAATTTAAACATCTGTTCGTCGGTTAGGGCGCTTAGAGCAATGGTTTTGCGTGGCTTGGGGAATCCTTTGGGGCTTTGCTGCCCTTCGGGTAAGTCCTCGAGTCGGTAGGTGATGATCACCCGTGCATCTGGCGCGGCACGTAAGGCATGGGCAAGCAGCGCAAGGGTGCTTTCGTCTGCCCAGTGGAGGTTTTCAAAGGCAACCACGGTCAAGCTCGAGACGCGCTCTAAAAGCTCGGTAAAGGCTTCAAATAAACGCAATCGGGCGACTTCGGCGGGGATATTCGGGTCTGAAGGCGGGGCTGCACCAAATTGCGGTGCAATGCGTGCCAATTCATTTTGTGAAGTTGGCGAAACTTCATCAAAAATAAAGCGGTAATGTTTTTCTAAGTTTTCAATTAAGCGTTTGACCGTGCCAAATGGGGTCGGGTCATCGGCAATCGCTTCGCCGATGCCAAGCCGAGCGCCAGAAACCTGGGCGCGTTCGCCGAGGGCGCGAAGCAGTCGGGTTTTGCCAGTGCCAACATCACCGATTAAGGTGTACAAGCCAGTTATACCAGTTTCAAAGAGTCCAGCCAAGGTCTCGAGTTCGGTTTCTCGCCCAATCAGTGGCGAGAGCAGCAGCGCGTCGGCTCGAGCCGATTGCGCCTGCATCTGCATGGTTTGGCTTAATGGGGATTCTAAGGCGCGAAGTAAGGCTTCGCGCACCGCTTCG
>JAYWHB010000176.1:0-1598 GCA_043777915.1 Deinococcales bacterium | reverse complement strand
CGATTTACCAAACCACCGCTTATAATTTCCAGAATGCCGAACACGCCGCTAAACTCTTTGGTTTACAGGCATTTGGCAACATTTACACCCGTTTAATGAACCCAACCACCGATGTTTTAGAAAAGCGCATTGCTGCCTTAGAGGGTGGCGCGGCGGCGGTGGCATTTGCTTCTGGTCATGCTGCCGAATTTGCAGCCATCACCACGATTGCCCAAGCTGGCGACAACATCATCAGCACCCCAAATCTGTACGGTGGCTCGTACAACATGTTCAAAGTAACCCTGCCGCGCCTTGGGATAAACGTTAAGTTCACTTCTTCCGCCGAGACCGCCGAGGAATTTAGTGCTTTGATAGACGATAAAACCAAAGCTGTCTACCTCGAGACGATTGGCAACCCAGCCCTGAACATTGCCGATTTTGAGGCGATAGCCGCCGCCGCTCACGCCAAGGGCGTAGCCGTGATTGTGGACAATACGTTTGGCATGGGCGGGTACTTGTTTAGACCCATCGAACACGGCGCAGATGTGGTGATTCACAGTGCTACCAAATGGATTGGTGGACACGGCACAAGCATGGGCGGATTGCTAATAGATTCTGGTAAGTTTGATTGGGGCAACGGGCGCTACCCGCTCTTTACCGAGCCAGCCGCCGGTTATCACGGCTTGAATTTTTGGGAGGTCTTTGGTTCGGGCGGACCTTTTGGCAATATCGCCCTCGCCATTCGCGCTCGAGTTGAAGGCTTACGCGACCTTGGAGCAGCCATTAGTCCACAAAATTCGTTTAACTTCTTGCAAGGTCTCGAGACACTTTCTTTACGTGCCGAACGCCATATCCAAAATACCTTGGCGCTTGCCGAGTGGTTAGAACAGCATTCGGAAGTCACCCATGTGACCTACCCCGGTTTGCCAAGTCACCCGCATTTTGAACGAGCCAAAAAATACTTGCCCAACGGGGCTGGTGGGGTACTGTGCTTTGAGTTAAAGGGCGGACGCGCTGCCGGAGAAGCCTTTATCAACAGTGTTAAACTCTCGAGCTTGGTGGCTAACGTTGGCGATGTCCGCACCCTCGTGATTCACCCAGCCAGCACCACCCACAGCCAATTAACGGCAAGTGAGCAAGCCAGCGCTGGGGTTACACCCGGATTGGTGCGTATTTCGGTGGGTTTAGAGCATATTGACGACATTAAAGAAGATATTGCCCAAGCCCTCGAAGCCGTGCGTTTAGAAGTTCTGGCTGTTTAAGAATAGGGGTTTTTTGATGCTTGACTGTCCAACTTGTGGTTCATATCGTTCATTGGTGCATTATGCAGGCGGAATCCAAAAACGACGTTTTCCTCGAGGGCAATTTGTTTGTCAATATGACTTACAACCTTGGCATTTACAACTCGAGATTCTAAAACGAGAATTTGACCTAACAAGTAGCCAAGCCATTAAAAATGCCTTACTGGAAGGGATAGAAGCGATTATTCTCGAGTATTGTTTGGTAGATAGTCTGGAAGTCGCATGAGCATACCCAATAAGGATTTCGTATGTGCATCGCCGATATAGAGCCTCCGAAAGATTGTATTTTTATCATTGGTTACAGGACAGACACAGGGG
>JAYWHB010000175.1:0-1601 GCA_043777915.1 Deinococcales bacterium | reverse complement strand
TTTGACCTCGGCAATCAGTTTCAGTTTTGAGCCAATTAAGGCATTTTCAAATCGTCTGATATTTTCTCGAGGTGTGAGTTCTAAGCTGGCATCGGTGTAATCCAAGGCTCTTTCACGACAAATATCGCCTAATGTACCCTCAAGTTTTGAAACATCTGGTAATTCCATACCCCAAGTATGACATGACACCACGCCATCGAGGATGACACGCCCTGCACACAACCCGTTAAGCTAGTAGCCATGAAAGCCCTGATTTTTGATTTTGACGGCACTATCCTAGACACCGAAACCCCAGAATTTACGGTTTGGACAGCGCTTTATAAGCGTTTTGGACAAGTTTTAAGTGCCACCGATTGGGGACGCGGAATTGGCACTTGGGGCGGTTTTGACCCGTGGGCAGATTTAGAAGATAAACTTGGCTACAACCTGCCTCGAGAAACCCTGCAAAGCGAACATCGGGCTGAGGTGTTGCGTTTAATTGGAGAATCTGAATTGCTGCCCGGCACAAAAAATTTAATGCTCGAGGCAAAAGCATCTGGCTTAAAACTAGCCATCGCTTCCTCGAGCGACCACGATTGGGTCTCTGGCTGGACTCAAAAACATGGCATTTTAGAATTGTTTGATGCCCTTGCCACACGTTACGAGGTTGAACATGTCAAACCAGACCCAGCCCTTTTTTTATTGGCACTGCATAAACTTGGTTTTGCGCCAGATGAAGCCGTTGTTCTCGAGGATTCGCCAAACGGCGCAAAAGCGGCTCTAGCGGCTGGAATTGCTTGCGTGGTGATACCAAATACTGTGACCAAACACCTCGAGTTTCCAAGTGGGGTGATTCGGCTCGAGTCGTTAGAAAACGTGACACTCGAGGATTTAGAGCGTAGAGTGAAGCCATGAAATTATCTGAAAGCGAAATTACCCAGCGTTTAAGCCACCTACCCGATTGGACATTTAAGAATGGCAAGCTGACTCGGTTTTTTAATTGCCCGACCTATGCCAGTGGTGTGGCGTTGGCAGTAGAAATTGCGATGCTTTCAGAAAAAATCAATCATCATCCAGATTCCTTAGAAATTATGTACAAAAAACTTCGGGTGGCGTATATCACCCATGATGTTGGCGGAATTACGGCTTTGGATTTTGAAGCTGCTGAAAAGGTCAGCGACTTAATTTAGAGGTATTTTATGGCATATGCTTCCTTTACCTTGAGCATCTTAAAGGAGCGTTTTGAACTTCGCTTTAAGGAAATCAATAATTTGTACGCAGAAGTTATCGCTGTTACTGCCAGCGAATTATTGCTTTCTATATTGGAACGCAATTTGCCTTTAGTATTTGGTAAGGGTACAGAAAAAGTTCGCTCTGAACTGATGACTGCCCCAGTTCTAATCGAAGTTCGTGAAATTCTCGAGCGGCGAATCGCGGTGTTTTCAGGTATTGCGTTTAATGTTGACCGTAAACTTGGATTGCACGGTTTTTGTGACTTTTTAATCAGCCAAGACCCGCTTTTAATCGAAGTTCAAGCCCCAGTGGTGATGTTGGTTGAGGCAAAAAAAGAGGATTTGGCTGGTGGGATTGCCCAATGCGTGGCGGAAATGGTGGCGGCTGAA
>JAYWHB010000174.1:0-1606 GCA_043777915.1 Deinococcales bacterium | reverse complement strand
CGTTAATTTCAACCAGTTGTTCGGTAATCGTGACGTTTAGGTTTGCGCCTTCGACGGTTTTAGCAGTTTTGCCATTCATTCGTAAAACATCTTTAGCTGTAACAAGACCAAAAACAAGATGATAGGTTAGGATTTTGGTCAGACTGGCTTTATCAGCAAGCAGTGCTGCCCAATCGGTTTTGCTGATTTTGGCAAAGGCTTCGTTGGTTGGGGCAAAAACTGTGTAGCGACTCGAGCCGGATAAAGTATCTATTAAATCAGCCGCTTTTAAGGCTTTGACAAAGGTACTTAAGGCTTGGCTACTCGAGGCGACTTGCACAATGTTAGCTGGTGCGGACATATTGAACCCCTTTTGGTGCGGACACCTTAAACCCCTTTTAGTGCGGGTCTGACGAAGCAGTGAGTTTTTTGGCGTTACACCAAGCATAACACCTTCATCTGAGCTTTGTGCATTTATCAAATAGGAGTTAGAGCCTCTTAAAAGAATGCCATTTCATCGTTGGTTATAGGACAGACACAGGGGTGTCTTGACCATAAACGCGCACCTGACGGGCATGGTCGCCTATCCCTACAGTCATGGCATAAAAATGCGTGAGGTAGGGGCGAACCCCCGTGTTCGCCCTGTTTTCCATTCACGCGTTTGACAAGAATTTCTAAAAATTTAAGACCTTTCGGAGGCTCTAAAAAGGAGTAAAATGCTTTCCATGCGTGTCGCTGTCTTTAATACCAAACCTTATGACCAAACTTTTTTAATGGCTGCCAATGCTAAGCAGTTTGAATTGGTTTTTCTCGAGCCGCGTTTAGATGTTCGTACTGCCCCACTTGCGGCGGGTTGCCAAGTGGTGTGTGCCTTTGTCAACGATGACTTAAGCGCCGCAACACTCGAGATTTTGGCGGGTCTTGGGGTGCAACTGATTGCTTTGCGTTGTGCAGGGTTTAATCAAGTTGACTTAAAAGCTGCCAAACGCCTTGGTTTGATTGTGGTTCGTGTTCCGGCTTACTCGCCACATGCCGTGGCAGAACATGCTTTGGCACTGCTTTTAACCTTAAATCGGCAGATTCACAGGGCGTACAACCGTGTCCGTGATGGCAATTTTGCTTTGGAAGGCTTACTTGGTTTTGACCTGCACAAAAAAACCATTGGGGTGATTGGAACAGGTAAAATCGGGGCTATTTTTGCCAAGCTACTCTACGCTTTTGATTGCCGTATTGTGGCATTTGACCTGTTCCCGAATTCAGACCTTGGGTTTCTCGAGTACCTACCGCTCGAGCAAGTTTTTGCCGAGTCAGATGTGATTTCGCTGCACTGCCCATTAACGCCCCAAACCCAACATTTGGTCAATCCTGAGCGCCTAGCCCAAATGAAACACGGCGCAATGCTGGTCAATACCTCGAGAGGCGGCTTAATTGATACCCCAGCCGTGCTAGAAGCCTTAAAAACTGGACAGTTGGGGGCGTTGGCGTTAGATGTCTACGAAGAAGAAGCCGATTTATTCTTTGAAGATTTATCGAACCGAGTAATTCAAGATGATGTCTTTATGCGCCTTTTAACCTTGCCAAATGTTTTAATTACTGGACATCAAGGTTTTTTTACCAAAGAAGCACT